>JBGTKH010000083.1:0-3647 GCA_041744735.1 Pirellulaceae bacterium
GCTGTTTGTGCTGCCGCTCGCTTGGGCGACACTTGTGCAAAATCGAATCTGGCTCTGGTTGCCGCTGAGCATCGTCTACATCGGCATCGTCGCTGTCATCGAGCCGAGTGTGTACACGACGGTTACTCGCGAGCCCGATCCAGAGCACGTGTTTTATTTGGTCAACGGCTTTCAAGTGGCCTGGATTCTGGCCAGCCTGCTGGTCGTGCGGCTGTGCGGATATCGCATGGTGCGGCACGGGGCAGCGCCTTTGGCTGATGCGAACCGGGTCACCGATCAGTTGACATAGGCGTCCGCGTGCTTCAAAATCAGCGATCGCTACATTTGGATGTTCTTTCCTTTCACGACGCAGAATATCAAATCTGTTTCAGCATCAACAAGCTCTCGACTGCGGCTTGGGTTTTTATGTCAAGTTCTGAATTCCAACAAGCTTTGGCAGATTTAAACCCAGATACGTTGCGTGTGATTGAACCCGCGTTGGAAGCCTGGTCCAAAGATGCCAAACTTGGTCAGGTGCGCCAGAACCTCGCTGATGAGACGGCACTTCCGGCGGCTGACTTTACAAGTTTGTTGAATTCTTTCGCAACACAGATCGCAGATGGTGAAACGCCGGTCGCTGCTTGGCAAACCGCTTGTCGCGCACACAAGTTCAAGGGACGACAAATTCCAACCGCAGATTGCCCGGTAATTCTCGGTAGGGTGCGAACCTTGGACGACCATGCGGGTGCCATCGCCAAGGCCTCCGGCCGTCTCTTAACACGCAAAGAGGCGAAGAATCAGCTTCTCAAAAACTCGGGTTCGCCACATCCGATCGGATTGTATCCCTTCTTGCGCGATGCGCTCTTGGGAAATTACCTGGTCTGGGCAGTTTTTGACGCGACCGATACCAAGGCCAGCCCGTTTGAGCGGCTGCCGCAGACTCGTGCGGGCATTTGCACCGCACTCGGGCTAGGTCACATCACGGCGGACGACACCGTGATTGTACTCGTCTGGAATCACGTTGATGCCGGATCGCCGCCGCTGCATCGACCGACCGTTGCCGACGCCGAAGATTATCCCCATTATCGGCCGCGCCCTGAAGCGGATGCGCCGTGGGGGTTGACCAGACCGCTGCCGCCGAACCCCGACAAGTTGCAACCCCAGCCGGAAGTTGTAATGCCGGAAACGACTAGCAAGGGTTTGCGGCTTCCCTTCCGCGTAATTTGAGCGTAGGCTTCATGGACGGGAACGCTTCGATGTCCATCAGTGAACTAAGCCATAACGAGATTCGCGATTGGTTGAGTCGTGCGCTGCGCGGCAAGGAGTCGTTGCCGCGTCTTACGCCCGACGAATCGCCGCACCTTGGCATCCTGCGACTGGAAAAGACGCTTAAGCCGGCGGCCCGCGACTCACTGCGAGACGCTTGTTACGAATTGGTGCGAGAGTTTTGCGTTGACGGAATTGGAGACGCGGCCTATGTCGAAGAACTACTTGCGCTAACATCCGCATTCAAGAAACCGGAATCTGTGCAATTGCTGGCTCAACTGGTCGACCGGTTTCCGCAGTTGCCACAGACTTCCGACGAGGTTCGGCTAGCGGTATTGGCTGCCCTGGTCGATACACCGCCGCCTCAACCACCGGCATTTTGGCAGGGCGTGCTGAAACAAGATCCAGAGAAGTACGCAGGTCTGGCACTTTCCGGTCTGCTCGCTACCCATCCTGCACAAGCTATCAATTTGCTTCCGGCGATGCCCGATACCGAACGCGCCGGACAGGCTGTCGCATTAAAGCTCGACCTTACCTGGGATGACCTTCCGCCGAAGAAGCGTTTTCAATTCGTGCAGGACATTCAAGCTAAGGTGCCGCAGTGCGGTTCGCACTTCGCTGGTCCTGTGATGACTTGGGCATTAACAAGGAAAGGACCTGACACCACTACAGTCAACCCAAGTCTGCGCATGAAGGACGTGCTCGCAGTAGTGTTAGCGGGAGGCAAAGGATCGCGGTTAGACCCACTTACGAGAGACCGTGCAAAACCAGCAATTCCGTTTGGAGGATCGTACCGCATCATCGATTTCGTACTGTCCAACTGCCTGAACAGCGGTATTTACAGGATGCTGGTCCTTACGCAATACAAAGCTGCCAGTCTGGATCGCCATATCAATCTCGGCTGGCGGCGCCTGTTCAACTACGAACTGGACGAGTTCATCGACGTGATGCCGCCCCAACAGCGTATCGACGCCGACTGGTACCAAGGCACAGCGGATGCTGTATACCAAAACATCTACAGTATCGAGAAGTTGAATCCGCAGTACGTCGTCATTTTGCCTGGTGATCACATCTATAAGATGAACTATCGCACGATGGTCGAGTATCACCGGGACGTCGGCGCGGACCTCACCATCGGTGCTTTTCGCGTTGACGTCAATGCCGCGCGTTATTTTGGCGTGATGCAAATCGACGCCGATCAGCGAATCGTCGGCTTCGAGGAAAAGCCAGATAAGCCTAAGACGATCCCCGGCGACGACAAGCACTGTCTGTCGTCGATGGGTGTTTACGTGTTCACGGCACAGTTCCTGTACAAGCAATTGTGCCTCGATGCCGCGCGGCCCGACAGCGATCATGATTTCGGCCGCGACATTATCCCGTCAATCATTGATACGCACCGCGCATTTGTGTTTCCGTTTCGCGACGAAAATCACGCCAGCGTCGCCTACTGGCGCGACGTTGGGACAGTCGACGCTTATTTCGAAGCCAATATGGAATTGGTCGGAATTGATCCGCTGTTGAACATATACGATGACGACTGGCCGATCCGTACTTATCAGAGCACGCTGCCGCCATCGAAATTTGTTTTCGGCAGCAAAGGAGACAGAGAGCCCCAATTTCGAGTGCTGGACAGCATCGTCTGCCAAGGCTGCATTGTTTCCGGTGGGCAGGTCGAGCGAAGTATCCTCGGGCCGCAGGTGCGCGTGAACAGTTACGCGCACGTCGAGGACTCGATCTTGTTCGAGGGCGTCAACATCGGCCGGCACGCAAATGTCCGGCGAGCGGTCATTGAGAAGGGAATTTCGATTCCACCAGGCGCTCGCATCGGTTACGACTTGGAATTGGATCGCCAGCGTGGCTTCACTGTTAGTGAAGGGGGCGTTGTTGTGCTCGCCAAGAGTGACGGGCGAGAACTGTTCTCCAAGCGAGCTTTAACGGCATGAACGACCAAACGTCTACTGCACGTCTAAATCGCTACTAAAATCCGAAGTCGTGAAGCTGACATGTCTGACTTCCGATCGCGCAGCGGGTCAAGAAAGCAAATGCCACCCACGCCCGAAGACGAAATCGACCCGCCCGAACCAAAGCGCCGCAAGCAACAGCGAAAGCGCGAATGAATGGTGACCTTCACCGAGTTCAACCCATGTGCCGGACCAGCGGTGTTGACCGTTGGTCGCGAAAGCGCGAATGAATGGTGACCTTCACCGAGTTCAACCAGCATCTACCGCGCGGCAAAGAGCAGGTCGATTTCGCGGTCGGCCATGCGGTCTTGGCCGTCGGTGGTGTCGATCACCAGGGCCGTGCCGTTGGGGGCGATCCAGAGGACGTGATTGCTTAGTTGGAACACGTCTTTCATTTGCGGCTGCCTTTCCAGGATGCGGAAATAAGCGTCGCTTTGAGCC
>JBGTKH010000084.1:0-8964 GCA_041744735.1 Pirellulaceae bacterium
CAACGACTAGTGCTTTGTCAAAGCTTAATTTTGGGGTCGGCCAGTTACGTGGCGTAAGCTTCCAGCTTGCGTTAAATCGCGTTGGCAAGCAGGATGCTTACCCCACATTTTAGCTTTGACAAAGCACTAGCGCCTTGTCACAGCTAAGAATTGCGATGGGACGGTCAGCCGATGGCGCTAGCCACGAGCGTTTTCGCGGCAGGCCCGACGCCAGCGCGTTCGGCTCACTCGTAAGATTTAGCGGTGACAAAGCACTTGCGGCGGCCAAACCTGGCAAGCAGTGTTACTTTGATTTGAACGTCGCGCGGTCTACTGCGCCGACCTTGCAGGACGAAGTAGCACGAGCGAGCCATCCGCACCGAACTTGCTTTGCTTGCCGAAGTCCGCGATGTACAGGTTGCCTGTGTGAACGTCTTGCGTGATATCAAGTGGCCCGCTTAGTTGCAACTTGCCGGACGGCGTTCGTAGCTTCTCGACCGTCGTGACGGTGAAAACCAGGCCGTTGCCGGAAGCAACGGCCTGGTTGCCGGTTTGAAAACGGAGTCGAAACAGTTGCAGCCGATCACCCGCACGACTTCGCACTTCGGCGTCGCCCGTCAGCACGTAGTCGGTATTCGGCTCGAGGAATTGCCGCGGCGAGACGGTAATGGACGCGTGCGTGAGGTCTGTTGAATACTGCACCTCAACTTCCACGTCCTGGTCGTCAATTCGTTGTAATAGCCGAAGGCGTTTCAGCGTTGCCGCATCCATCGCCAGGGAGAATCGCAGATGGATTGACGACGAAACGTGGACGTCGGTTGCCTGTTCGACCGGATGTGTACCGAGCAGCATGCAGTCGGCGGCCGACGCAATGTTCGTCAGACCTAACGTTAGCAGGAACGCGACAACTGGTTCACGCTCGATGCGGGCAACTACGTGAAGGACTTTTTGGGTGAGGCGCGTAAAGCATGCCGATAATCCGTCAATAGGACGCGGTCCGTTTGGTCAGGCCAAGGCTTGGTGGTGAAAGATCAATGCGGCATGTTTCCACTAACTCAGCAACTTGCGACGGCGTGAAGCGCTGTTGCAAGTAGGCGATCAGGTCTTCTTGGCGGTTTTGGCCGAACACCATTCTGTAGAGAACCAACGATCGTTGCAGATTGACTTGTTGGGTCACTTCTCGAGTGTGGGGAAGCAGCGGAACGTGGCGCTCGATCTTTGCCGGTCCATCGGGTGATATCCAAAATGGATACAGACCACCGTGGCTATCGTCTCGACTGTCCTTCGCTTGGTCGAACATCGCTTCCCAGGGATCTGGGTTGCCGTCGCTGATGGCGGCCTCGGCAAAGCCGCTCGCGATGTTTTTTCGCAGAGCATGACCCTTGTAGCGATGCACGCGGCCTTCGCGTTGCTCCAAGTCCACCGGGTTGGATGGTAGGTTCCAATGCACGACGGCGTGGCAGTAAGGATGGAAGTCCAAGCCTTCCTGCCCGACCGACGTTGATGCGAGAACGAAGGGCCAAAACGGAGAATTGAATGCTGATCGCACCTGTGCGGGACGTGTCTTCTCGTCAGCCTCGTCGCGGGCCTGGTCGCCGAAACGCATCGCAAAACGGTTTCGCAGTCGAATCGGTTCATCGTCAATGCGAACACGGCGCCCTTCGGCCTTCAGCGACTCGGCCTGCGAACTGGACGTCCTTAGCGACAATGCGCCGGCAATCTCGGTCACAATTTGCTTTGCGAACTTGGCCCGCGGTTTTCTCGTCAAGCCGAGCGACTCGACAAGAATGTGCAAGTATTCGTCGGCCATCGCTTGCAGATTACCGCCGACGGAATACTCCAGCACGCTCTGCCAGTACGGCGTCTCGCGTTTTCGATCACGCAGGAGGTACATGACTTCGGCGTGATTGAACAGCGTCAAGAACGCATGGGCCATCGGCGCGGCGTAGTCGCAAAGGTCGAACGCTGCATCTTTCTCGATCGACGCATTTCCGATGACTCGCTGCAAAGCCCGGAGGGCGACAACGCCCGGCGATGCCAAGGCGACATTCGCAAGCACTCGCGCCAGCTCCGCCGGCGGCTTGCCAAGTTGATGAGAACCATCGAGTAACCTCTGAAACATATCGACGTGTTTCTTCCATCCGTCCGCCGCCTCGCCATCACCTGCGAGCGAGTCACCGCTCCATTTCTCAGCGACCGTGTCGGCCGAGATCCACGACCGAGTCTCGTCGCCGAAGTATTGCAGGTCCATGAGCAACGGGGCTGCCCAGTACCAGCTTTCATCCGCTGTCTCGTCATCACTGCGATACTGCTCAAGGATCGGCGACAACAGTTCATCGACCGTCCGTTCCGCCGCACCGATCGCATCAGCCGGTGTCGCGTTCGTGGTGCGCAGCATCTCGCGCGGGTCGATGCGGCTTGCCAGCGTGCGACACGGATACAAAATCCCGAGAGCCGCCATCCCTGTCGCGCGGCCATTGCTAAACGTAAAACGCAACAAACCGCGACGTTTCTTTCGAGCCTCGGCAGTATTCTTTGCCTTCTTGCGAAACTGGTGCATCATTTGCCGTTCCGCTTCGTAGCTGAGAATCGAAGCGATCGCTTTCGGCACTACCTTCCAACACGAAAAAACCAACCGCTTCGTGTAGCCGACGAGATTCGGATCGGCGTAGGGTCCGCTGCCCTGGTAGTACGGAAGCGAGGGCGGAATCCAAAGCAGCCGCCACGCTTCTCGTCCCACCGTGTCTGCGGCCAGCGATCGCAGACGTGCGTTGCCGGGATCGATTTGACCGTATTTCTCGAGCGTTTCGCGGTCCAGCAATCCGCCGCTGAGCGAGCGAACTGCATGAGCCAGCGATGAATCGGTTTGTTCGCCGATCGCCGTGTTCAGTTTTCGCTTGATGTCATACTCCTCCATGAAGTTCAACAGATAAGGAGCCGACTTCCAGTACTCCAGCATGTCGCCGTGCTTCACTTCTCTCGCGATTCTCTGCAGCCCTAGGTACTGCTGAACGTCTGCAACTTCCAGAGCCACATCGGGCATCGCCTTCTGAATCAGCATTCCATCGCGTTCCGAATGAATCGCCAAGCGTTCGGTGCGCACCATCACGCTTCGCAACAAGCATTCCAATTCCCCCTTGATTGCCATCAACTTGTCGAAGCCGCGATCGGCCACATGAAACAGTTCGTCGCGGTACTGAGCCAGCAGGTTCTTAAACGCAGTTCGCTTGCCCGCGTCGGAAATCAGGAAATTCAATGTCAAACGAAAGTCGGCGTAGTGGTCGTCCTGGTCCGACTCCGCACTAGTCGTGAACATCTTGTAGGGAGTGGCAGAAAGTAGCAACACGCGCGCGGCGGTCGTCTCATTCTGGAAATTGAAAAGCTGTTCCGCCAACTCGGTCGCCTCGGTTGCTTCTTTGCTGTCACCTGCCATCAGATGTTTGAATCGCTGGAATTCGTCCAAGATAATCAGATCCGGCTCAAGCCAACGCAGGCAGGTTTCCGCGAGCCGACGCCGCAGCTCGCCGATCCACATCAGACATTCCGTGCGTAGCCCGTCCGGCATCTTCTTGCGGGGCGGCAATTGCACCACCAATTCATTGTATGTCTTGCGTAGTTCTGGCCTCGCGTTGACCTGCTCGACAAATCGCTCCCGCATACCGGGATGGATACTCGACCGTTGGTACTCTGGGTTGACGAGATCCAGTTCCCACTGGAAACCTTTGCGACTCGACGTTCCCTCGAACGGACGCGACGCAATGCTCTCGTCGAGTTGCCAAGCGTCCTTGAGCATCCAGTACAGCAAGGCACGTTCGCGAGCGACGCCGCCGCTACGTTTCAAGTCGAATGAGGTACCCGGTGTAAACGAAACAAAGTTGACTCGCTGTGACTCAAGACCTTGTGACTCAAAACCGATCGACCTCTTCTGCGGATCGATAATCGTGAGCGGCAGCAAAGTGATTCGCGACGCCAAGGAGAACTCGTTGCAGCCGATCACATTTAACCGATTGATATTCTGACGGGCGATATCCGTGTTCGAGCAAACGTAAACAATGTCGATTCGCGGCGTTCGGTCCCACAAGTAGTCGATCGTCTTCGCGATCACTCCGCGAGCGACCAGGGTCTTGCCGAGTCCCACTTCGTCGGCCACCAGATAGCGACGTGTGCAATCTGCATCGAGATACAGCCGGTTGAAGACATGCTCGACCGTTGCCAACTGAAAATCCTTCAGGCCAGCCAGAATCGCCTCAGTATCCGGCCTTTGGTTTCTATCGCGTGTCACCGTCTGTCCCCTTTGCGGTTGCGCTCCAGTTCTTGTGTTGCCACTGTCCAAATCGGATTCCAGATCGAATCCAAGTTCTCGGGAAGCAGCCGCTTTCCATCCTCAGTCCTTCCAAGGTCCGAGATCATCTCGGCAATGTCACGAAGTCGCTCGGGATCGCGATCGAGGCATCTCATTAACGACTCGAACAACGCCCCGCCATCGAAAGACGATCCGAAATGGAAAGGCTTACCCTCGCCCGACCCTGTGCCCGCAATGTCCGCGAATGCGCCGGCATCCAAGTCACTGAGTAGCAACAACATGAATCGCAAAACGCGCTCGCGATCACTGAGCAGATGCCGAAGTAGCGCTTCCTTGCGATCCGCTGGCTCATTGGTCAGCGGTATGTTCAGGACGAACTGGCGAGCCATTGCCTTGGGTTCGCTCGTCGTCACCTGGAACACGAAGAACGATGTCAGCCCCAATATCGACATCGGACCGAACGTCACCCAAGGCTTTTCTGCCCATGCCACCGCCTTAGGTTGGGCGGCCGGCATACTCGCTGGCCGAACGAACAATTCGAACGCGCGATCACGCGGCAGCGTGAATTCTTTCGTCGGTGCCAGCGCTAGCGAGAACGTCTCTGCGTCAGCCGCCGCTTCGCAGCAGGCAACGGGTAATGAGGCGGCAATCTGTTGAGCAACCTCATCGACAAAACGCTCGAAGTCCTTTGTCGCTTGGTCAATCAGTTCCGCGGTGTCACGCGGTTTGAAAGGTTGTAGTAGATCTGCCAAACACGCCACTTTCTTTTTTTCGGGCTCATTGTCCTCGTCACCGCCGTCTGCTCGGCCCAGGATCGCATCGACGCCGCATTGACTTCGCTTGCCGCGCAGTTGCGTAAGGAACTCGACATTGTCGTGAAATGTCGCACGTGTGGCGTTGGCCGAACCCGTGAAGAGACTCGCATACCGACCTTCGTCGGCCACATAGACCTTGGCGTGTAAACCGACAAGCGGAAAGTCTTCCGCTGGCGACTGGTCATCGTTAGCCCCTGCGTCGGACGCGGTGTCGGCGTCGGGCACTGCAGACTGATCGACACCGCCCGGTTCTGGTTCCGCGGCATCATCCAGTACCCAAACAGCCTTAAACGGCTCCAGCGTCGCCGGATGGAGAAACTCCAGTTGATCGCCTCGCGAAATCAACTCCGTCTCACCACCGCTGGCAGCAATTTCCTTGAGAAAGCTATCGCTGACGTAGGGTGAGATAATCAACATCCGTTTCGTGGAATCCGAAAACGGCCAAACGTCAATGCGGTCGATCCCAATCGGCCAGAATTCAATCTCGCTGAACGGCTCGGGAACCTCGAAATCAACGCGGCGAATCTCATAGGCAAGCTGGTCGATCCGTTTCTTCCATTCCGTCGACACACCGCGCACGCTCATCGTCGGCAAGCTTTCCGCGAATTGGCCCAGCGGGTGATTGCGCTGGAACGCGTTACTGCGATCCGTCAGTTCGCCGTCCAGACAAAGCATCGTGTCCCAAGCACGGTCGAACGTCATGTTCCGGCTGAGACACAGAAACCGATACCGCACTTCGGCGTCATTGCTGACGTACCGCAAGAACCAAACCTTCGGATGAAAGCTACCGCCGCGGGGAGCGCTGGCTTCGATTACCGAACCTTCGAGGCTCGACAACAGCGCCTGATACGACTTCGGTACGTGGATGTGTCCGGCGTGGCAGAATAAACACATTCGACCAGCAAATTGACGCACCGCTTTGAGCAGTGCCAGGGGATCCGGCGTTGGACGGCCCTCGCGGTCCTGCCAGTCCGAAAATGCGAACGCCACCGGCGCGGCCAACAGCGCCATCAAGTCCAGCGTGTAGGTGGTGCCGATCGTCCAGTCCAATCGAAACCCAGGTGGCGGTGCGAGTGACTCAAACAACAAACGGCGACTACTCGGTTCAAGCATCGACCTTCGCCTCCAATCCTTGCAGGATATCGCTGATGATCCGCCGACTGGTACGCCAGCGAAGGTCAAGCTGAGCCGATCCGGCAGCCCCACTCCAAAGCTCTCTTGCGCGCTGGTTGCGAGTGCGAGCCAGCGTCTTCTTGATCTGAAATTCACGCGACTCGATCAAATGGCGAGCCCGCTTTGACTGCGTCACCGCCGACTGGTCCGGCGACGCCAGCACCAGATCAATCCAGGACTGAACAAAGCTTTTGGCTCGCGAGGTGATGCGAGGATTGACTCGGTATACCGTCGTCCAGAATCGGACCTGATCCCACGATCGCAAACTTGACCGCCGGCTTTCGACGGTTTCCCACCATTGATCCAGAAGCTCGCGATACTCTGTCACCCGATCTGCTTTTTTGGTTTGTTCCGCAAGGATCAAATTGTAGAGCAACTGCGCCCCGTGAATCATTTCCGAGAAGTTCTGCCCGTGGTGAAGCAGTTCTCCCAGTGACTCGGGCAGTTCAATCCCAAGCTGCCAGGCGAACTCGACACCGTCGACGTCCACGCGATACCGGAGCAAGTACGCCAACAGCGAATCCGCACAACTCGTCATCACGCGCTCGCGCAAATACGCCGCCTCGTCCGGAGTCAACTCCAACGTGGCTCCCTCGGGAAATGCATCTGGTTCGAGCTGCCCCAAACCGTCATGCCAGTTATGCAAGATCGCCTCGTGTGCCCCTTCACCATCGAACTCGGCTCCCGAAGACGCTCGTCCCTTGCGCCGTACGTAGAACAAGTCAAGCGACCGGTGGTAATCACTTTGCGAGCCCGGATACGAGCGAATGCCCCAACTCAGAAGTCCTTGCCAATAGACGCTGCTCGGCAACCGTTGCAAATTCTCCTTAGCCCGGCGACCGATCGCTCCGTCCGCGTCGCCGAGTTGTTTTGCCAATTCGATTTCGAACTTGCGAGCGCGCTCTTTCACTGTCGCCGACGACGTTTGCTTCTTCTCCAGTTGCAGGTACATCCACGGAACAAACAAAAAGTACTTCGCCACCGTCTGGATCGTAGTCGTCCCCGGAAATAGCAAATCCGCAAATGCGTCGCGGATGCCGCCGATTCCCAATTCATCCCGCGTGGTCCGTTCGCCAAACAGCTCGATCACATCGAGCATCTTCCGACGTTCCGCCTCGGAGTAGTCCAGCCAAGAAAAGGATGAAGGCACGAGAAACTCCAGAACAACGAGCCACCGCCTACATTCAGAACCAACACTGCCGACTATTCTAACGGGGCGCATTCGCCGCGTAGAGCCCGTCGGTTTGCCATCCAGTGAATGCTCGGTCAGAAACGTGTAATGTGATTGAATGTTTGTGCTGAATTACTCAACATTCAGAACCAAGCGGCGGAAACTGGTCAGTGGCGGTTGGCCGTCATCGGTTGCTTCCAGAATGACGTGTATTGACTTGCCCGTGCTATCGGCGGATATGGCGAGCGTTGAAGTCCGGCGTGTCGAATCCGCGATCACAACGTCGCCGTGATAGGAACCGGCCTCGGCGTAAGTCCACCACTTATAGGCAATCACGTGAACGTCAGGGTCCGATGTGCCGGCCGCGCTCAACGCCACGCTTGTCCCAGCGGCCGCGGTGAGCGTGATTACGTCGCGCGAACGGTCGCCGTTGATCACGACAACCGGATTATGGTTTGCTTCGCCAGGCGGTTTGACGCACCAATCCATGCGGGCTGCGAAGTCGTTCTGAAACGCCGGACGCCAGCGCCACACAGTCGCTCGGGCGTCCGTCGCCTTTCCCGCCGTGTCTTGAGAGTCGCGATACAGCCCACGCTCGGCCGCTTGGAATCGTCCGCCCCAGCCGCCCCAACTCGGCTCCGCGGGATCGCTCAAACCGTTTGGTAGAAAGTACAGCCAGGACGGAGTGTCGCCTTCTTTTAGCGCCCCGTGCGGATTGGGCGACGTGTACGTCTTTGGCGGGTACAAAGCGCCCAGCGGTCCGTGACCGTTGCGCACGTGACGGTCGATCCACTCACGCGACGTGAGCGATTCGTCTCCGCCCAGATACATACCTCGAAAGACGCTCTCACGCTTGTCCTTGCCGGAAGCGGCCTTGTTCAACACGTAAAACAAGTCGGGGAAGTTCTCGTAAATCCAATGTTGAATCCCGTCCTGATCGGCGATGTCGTGCACGCGGAGCTGGCTGATGAATGTTGTCGCACCGTCGTCACCACGATCTTCGCGCACCCGCCACAAAGCCTGCGCCAAATCGGTTTGTCCGCCCCAAACCGCGATGTTCACCGGACGCTCGTCGGCCGAGTCGACAACGCGGATGATCCACTGCGAACCGTCCGTGTCGTGCTCCTTTCCAATCGCCTCCAGGCCACGATTCGGATTGCCGGACTTAATCCGGGCCAGAAGTTGCTCCGCGGGCGGATAACCCGAGGCGTGCCGCGCCAGGTTGTTTTGTACTTCACCGTAAGCCTTGACGACTTCGCGAATCAACTCCGGTTTTGTCACCTTCTCCTTCAACTCGCCCGGCGTGCCGGAAGCCGAAGCGATCAGTCCCTCGATTTCAAACTCGTTGGCGTAGACCATCAAGCGGACCAGCGATTGCGTGTCGTCGGGGTCGCCGCCGATGTCCGTCAAGACAATCAATCGTGGCCGCTGGTCCGCGGGCAAACTTCCGGCGATGCAATTGACAAGCAGTAACGCAAGCCAGAGCAAAATAGGGATTCTCATCACCTTTGCATCTCCGCTCG
>JBGTKH010000085.1:0-11933 GCA_041744735.1 Pirellulaceae bacterium
GATTCTCGCCGGCGTGGACGTGATGACCGAAGACTTGTCGAACCGGCTTTACGAAGCGGGCTGCGACGACGGCTCGCCCTACTCCAGCCAAGGCGTTGCGGGCGTGCGGTTCCACCGCCAAGCGGCGACGCTGGAAGAGGCGATTCGTTCGGCGGTGTCCGACGTGGCGAAAGCCGGCGTGTCGGTCCAGCGGCTGGTCATGGAACAAGATGAACTGGCCAGCATCTGAAAGAATCGGTTCATCGTCTCCAGTCATGGCAGCGCTTGTATCCGCAATGCACCGCGGGTCACGGCTGACTCGGAAGCGTGCCGAGCGTCGCAGCCAGCACAAACTCGTTCACGACTGGCCTCAACGTGGAATCAGTCATCGCCGTCAACTCGCCAAACGGCATTGCTGCTCCGAGGACTCCACAGCCGTGGCACATCCGTCGAGTCTCCAAGCAGGTCCGCCCCACCAAGATATTGACAATACGATCCGCGAATGTACCATTGCTTTTATGGTCAAATTTCTGAAGCTTATCGTGGCCTTTTTTGTTTTTGCCATTGTGAGTTTCTCGGTGTGGCTGCTTGTGGAACTCTCGCGCACACTCTTTCAAGGTGCGTCGTCATTCTCGTTAACCAAATGGGGTACCGGATTACTTGTGACGTTAGTTTTGAGCGTATGGTTAACGTCTTGGTGGTATCGTCATTTTTTGTTCGGCTGGGGAAACCTGGACCGGCTTAAGTTCACCCCAACGAAGCAAGCCTATTCGACGCTGACGTGGGTGATGGGCTTGCTGATTACTCAGGGGTTGACACTCGCGGTCGCTGAACAAGGTAAGGAACCGCGATTTTTGTCCATCTTACTTTACCTTGGTATATCAGCCATCACGATTGGCGGTATCGTGATTATTCTTCGCGCGACAGACTTCACCACTCGGTCAACAACGGCAGTGCGCGCATTCGACTCTGGAACGATTCAGTTCGGTCGCTGGTCGCTCGGATCTGCCCTCGTTGGCGTTGGCGTAGTGGCGCTATTGGCTGTGTGGGGCATGATTCCGGGACAAGGCGGGCGTGTTCGATTTGAAAAACGAGAGATCTCGGCGAGCCTGGATCTCGCGCGACTTTCTCCATCACTTCCGACGCACGTTTTCGAGGCGTACCCTACTCTCACGAAAGACGTGTATCACTTAGATCAGTGGAGAGAGGTAATCGTGCGAGGGTTTGAGCAGAGTTTGTCCGAGAGTGAAAGGCTATTCATTTTGTTTCAACAGGAGCCGTTTCGCCACGATTACAAGACTGTTCTCGCGCGGCTGAAGTTTGCGCCGCGATTCAAGGCCGTCGATGCAGTGGGATTTGTCGTTTCGAAATCAGACGAGGACACCTATTACCAGCCTGTGTACCGACAATTGAAGTTTCCTCGTAATGACGACGGGAAGAATGTTGAAATTCTAGGGATATTTAACGTCAGCGAACCCAACAAGGACGAGTTCTTGTTGATTTGGGTGATCGTCCGAAAGCAGGATAACAACCCGTTTCCGCAGTCTGTTTCTGAATATGGTTTTTCCCTGGAGGTTGAACAATGAATCGCCTAATTCCACTGAAGTTTGTGATCTCGTCCGTCGTTTTATTTTGCGCGAGCGACGTTTTCGCGGGAACGTTCGCAGGCAGAGCGCTGACGCTACCGGACCCGCAACGCCAGAACCAACGTGACCCAATTGAAAACGCATTGGTTGAAGTGATCGCACTGTCTGGCTCTAACGCGGGAAATGTTATAAGTCGCACAAACACGAAAGCGAACGGGACGTGGAGGGTAACAATTCCGGACGGCTTGACAGTTCGGATTCAGTTTACAAAGCCTGGACAGCAGTCAGCGAACCTGATCGGCCTTTCGAGTGATTCTCAAGTTACGAGTTTAGATGTGGTAATGCCGAAATCGCGCTCGTCATCTTATCGCCATCGCTGCCGCATTCTTAGGTGGCGGCGATAGAACACGCCCGCTTACGAAAAACAGCGACGCGATGCCCGACCCCGTTTTGCGACAGCCTCTCAGACTTGCTCGACGCGGCCTTCGACCAAGCGGACGATGTTGTCGGCTTGGTCGGCGATGGCGTTGTCGTGGGTGACCATGACGATGGTCAGGTTTGGTCCTGGTTCCCAGGCTCTGCCTGGGAACCGGCTGTCTTCGAGGCTCCGCCTCAAAGGCCGAAGGGCGGCGGAGCCGCGTGGACAGGGCGTTCCAAGGCGGAGCCCTGGAACGAGGGAAGCAAGGCAGGGTTCACGGTTGATGAGGCGTTCTCACACTTGCTCGACTCGCCCTTCGACGAGTCGGACGATGTTGTCGGCTTGGTCGGCGATGGCGTTGTCGTGGGTGACCATGACGATGGTCAGGTTTTGCTCGACGTTCAACGAGCGGAGCAGCGTGAGGATTTCGCGGCCGGTTTGGCGGTCGAGGTTGCCGGTCGGTTCGTCGGCCAGCAGCAGTTGCGGGTCGGCGATCAGCGCACGGGCGATCGCAGCCCGCTGCATTTCGCCGCCAGACAACTCGCGCGGCTTGTGATTCAGGCGGTGCGACAGGCCCACCATGTCCAGCAGATGCCGAGCCCGTTCGACGTGCCGCCGCTTGTTGAACCAGTACCGCAAGACTCCCTCGGCGATCATCGACGGGATGAGCACATTTTCCAGCGTCGTCAGTTCCGGCAGCAGGTGATAGAACTGAAAGATCATGCCGAAGTGGCGGTTCCGCAGGATGTCGCGCGAGACCGACGGCAAGTTGTCGATGCGGTTCCCTTCGAAGTAAATCTCGCCGTCGTCCGGTGCGTCGAGCGTTCCCAGCAGATGCAGCAGCGTGCTCTTGCCCGAACCGCTCTGCCCGACGATGGCAGTGAAGCCGCCTTCGCACACGTCGAAGTCTACGCCGCGCAGCACCGGAATCTCCAACTTTCCCTTGCGATAGCTCTTGTGAAGCTGCCGCGCGGACAGCAGCAGTGCGGCGCCGGGCGGTGCGGAATGCGGCAATTGGCGAGCGGAGGACTGGCGAGCGGAGGACGTTAGTCCTCCGGTTGAGTCGCGTTGCGGTACTGTGCCACCCGCGGACTCACGTCCCCCGCTGGCCAATTCATCTACGTTATAGCCGCGTGCGGTATAGTCAACGACGTTACTCATAGCGCAAAGCCTCCACAGGATGCAAGCGAGCGGCACGCAGCGCCGGCAACACGCTGGCCAGCACCGCAATCGACACGGCGCCGGCGGCAACCCACGCCACGGTCACGGGATCGATGATCGTCGGAATCTCTTGGAAGTAATACACCGTGGGATCGAACACCTCGTGGCCGGTGACCATCTCCAATAGTTTGGCGATGTGATTGATGTAGATGACAAACACAATCCCCAGCACGGCACCGACGCCTGAGCCGACGATGCCCAGCGACAGGCCGTAGCTAAGAAAGATGCTCATCACGCCGCGGCTTGGTGCGCCCAGCGCCTTCAGAATGCCGATGTCGCGAGTCTTCTCGACCACGATCATGAAGAACGTGGCCAAGATGCCGAACCCGGCGACGGCGATGATCAGAAACAGCAAGATGTTCAACAGCGTCGTTTCCAATTGCACAGCGGCCAGCAGCGGCCCCTGCATGTCGCGCCAGGTTTGAATGCGATACGGGTATTGTTCGGCGGGGAAGCGAGCCCGCAGCTTGTCGCGCACGGCGTTTAGGTCGGCACCCGGCTTCAGCTTGATTTGAATCGACGTGACGCTGGCCACGCCGCTCAACGGATCGATCATGCCGCGCAGGTCTTGCAACTTGCTGATCGGCACGAACGCGAAGCTCGAGTCGTACTCGCTCATCTTGCTCTCGTACAGATCGACCACCGTGAACGTGTTACTGACCGCTGTCGGCGGCGTGCCGGCGGTGGGCAACGTGATCTGCACGTCGTCGCCGGGCCGCACGAGAAAATAGTCCTGCACGCTCCCGTCCGGATCGCGATAGCGCGTGCTGGCAATTGCGAGGCCCAGAATCACGCCCGTGTATTGGTCGGTCATCTCGTCGAACTTTTTGATCTCTTCACGCGGCGCGGCGACATTAAACGGATCGCGCGGCACTCCGCCTTTGTTGAATGGATCTTCGGGAGGCATCACCGCGCTGGGCGCGCCTTGATTCGCGGCAGTGGCGGACGTACCTTCAATTGGCGGCAGCGGCGTTGGACCCGTCAGCTCCGCGCTCCCCGTTGGGTCGCGGTTAAACGAGTCATCGCCGCTCGGCAACTCGCGCATGTACGTTCGCTCGAATGCCACGCGATTCTGACGATAGCCCCAACCGGAACCGGGCAACTTCGGGTCATAGCCGTTCTGCCGCAACAGGAACTGCAGCTTCTGCTGATTCTCGGGATGCAGCAAGTATTGGCTGAAGTCGCTGACCTGAGCGTAAGTCTCGTTGTCGATGCCGATCAGCATTACTTGCTGCGTGACCCAGCGGCCGCGGTACTGAAAGTTCAGCATCGCCGGCACGCGTACCGTGGGCGTCATGCCGACCAGATCGCTGCCGATGATCTCGCGAATCTGCTGCATGTGCCACTCGGGGTCATAGATTCCCTCCAGCCCCGGGCTCTCGAACGTCAAGTCCGACAAGATGCCGTGCAGCCGCTTGTGCATTTCCGTGCGAAAGCCGGCCATCACGCTGTTGACCACAATCAACGTCGCCACGCCCAGCGTCACGCTAATGATCGAAGCCAGCGCGATATACCGAGTGCGGAGATAACGCCAGGAGAGAAGTAGTTTGTACATAGCCAGTCCTTTGGCAGAAGTCAGAGGTCAGAGGTCGGAGGTCGGAGGGTTAGGGGCAGAATTTTTCGGGGTCCTTGATCATCGCGCCGAGCATGCGGCCGATTTCGTCGCAGAGAGTTGTTAGCTTCTTGTGATCTGTTGCCGTGATATACTTGCAGTCTTTTGCAAAATCTAGGGATGTGTCTGTTTCGCTGTTTTCGCCGTCGCAATCGGTGAGTTTGCTGACAAAGTGAGACGGGTATCTTCGTTTAGCCCAGGCTTCGCGAAGGTTGAGGCTGATGGACCGCGAGGAACGTCGAATCTGGCTGGTCAGCGCGTAACGCTCTTCGGGAGGAAATCGCTTACTGGCGTCAAAAATCAGCATCGCCAGTTCGTAAGCCTTCTTATAGACGGTCAATTCCTTTGCCGAGTTGATTCGCATCGTCAGTTACCTCCATGTAAAGACTGACTACCAACCTCCAATTCGTCCTCGCCACTGCCCTCTGATTTCTGACCTCTGACTTCTGATTTCTGACCTCTGACTTCTGATTTCTGACCTCTGACTTCTGATTTCTGACCTCTGACCTCTGACTTCTGACTTCTGATTTCTGACCTCTGACTTCTGATTTCTGACCTCTGACCTCCGACCTCTACCCCGTCTCCGGTCTCAACAACGGGAACAAAATCACCTCGCGAATCGTTTGCGAATTTGTCAGCAGCATTACCAGTCGGTCGATGCCTACGCCCAGACCGCCGGCGGGCGGCATGCCGTGGCGCAGGGCGCGGATGAAGTCGTGGTCCATCTTAGCCATCGACTCTTCGTCCGCCTGACCGGCAAGCTGGGTCTTGAACAGTTGTTCTTGCAGGTCCGGATCATTCAGTTCGGTGTAGGCGTTGGCGATCTCCATGCCTTGGATGAACAGCTCGAACCGTTCGGCCACTGCGGGATTGGATGCCTTGCGTTTGGTGAGCGGACAGATGCTCGCCGGATAATCCAAAACGAACACCGGCCCCATCAGCGCGTCTTCCACCTTCGCTTCGAAGACCTCGCTCTTGATCACGTCGCGGTGCTTCATCGTCGTGTCCAGCCCGATCTGATCGGCACAGGCTTTCACCGCTGCCTCGTCGTTAGGATCGACACCCGTGTGTTCGGCAAACAGCTCGTCGTACGTCTTGCGCGCGAACGGCGGCGTGAAGTCAATCTCCGACTCGCCCCACGGCAGCTTGTACTGGCCGCCGATGGCTTCGATCGCATCGACGATCAGCCGCTCGGTCAGATCCATCATCGTGTCGTAATCGCCGAACGCTTGATACACCTCCAGCATCGTGAATTCGGGATTGTGCCGCGGGCTGATCCCTTCGTTGCGATAGACGCGGCCGAGTTCGTAGACCCGCTCCATGCCGCCCACCAGCAGCCGCTTCAGGTGCAGTTCCAGCGCGATCCGCAAAAACAGATTCAGGTCGAGCGTGTTGTGATGCGTAGTGAACGGCCGCGCCGCCGCGCCGCCCGCGATCGAATGCAGCGTCGGCCCTTCGATTTCGCAAAAGCCGTCGGCAGCCAGCGTGCGGCGGATCGATTGCACGATCTTGGTCCGTTTCAGGAACCGCTGGAGCACCCCGTCGCCGTACGCCAGATCGACGTACCGCATCCGCTGGCGAAGTTCCGCGTTGACCAACCCTTTGTGCTTCTCCGGCGGCGGTTCGATCGACTTGCAGAGGAAGTGCAGCCGCTCGGCAAAGATGGTCAACTCGCCCGTCTTCGTATAACGCAACTCGCCGTCCACGCCCACGATATCGCCCAAGTCAAAGCAGCCGGCCAATTCCCAGTTGTGCTCGCCCACTTGATTCTTGCCGATGAACAGTTGCAATCTGCCGGTCCAATCTTGAATGTCGACGAATCGCAGCTTCCCCGCATCGCGCTGCAGCACAATCCGCCCCGCCGCACGCACCTTCGGCCCAGTCAGTTCCCCTTTGCCCTGCGCCGCCAGCCACTCGCGGAAATTGAAATCCGGGCTGCCCAGTTCGGCCGGCAACTCCGCCAGTTCACCGGTCTCCGACTTGAACTTGACGTTCGCGGCGCCCGCGCGAATGTCGCCGATCAATTGCCGATCGTCGAATCGCCCGCCCCACGGATCGATCCCCATCGCCGCAATCCGCCGCAGCTTGTCGCGGCGCGCCGCCTCATGAATCCCCTCGCTGCCCGATTCGGCAGATTGATCCGGCGGTGGTGTAGTTGCAGACATCAAATCGTTCGCCGCGGCAGCGATTCCTTTGTTAAGCCCAAGAACCGCAACATTTTAGTGAAAGTCGCTCGACGGTCAATGTCAGTCACCGGGGTGACGATTAGGTAAAGAGCGAAAGAGATGGACTTAGGTGCGAATGCAGGTGTTTATTACCGTTAGTCTACGCCCTCTTCTGCAGCGCGCTGTACGAGGTCGTCGAAGGCCGACACATAGGCCGTATGGACGCTGGCCAAATGTTGTCGAATCGCGTCGACTTGTGCGCGATTGGCTTGGACGAGCTTGATGACGTCGGCTTCGTCCTGTGCGCGGCCGGCGGCGAGTTTTAGTTCGACGAGAGCCGGCAGTTGAATGTACTTTAACGACGAGCCAATCGCACCGATCTTGGCTGGGTGAGGGATCGTCGTTGGGGCCGGCTTGGATTGTGTTCCGGGTGTGGCCCCTTCGGGAAGAATGTCAACACGCACGTCCGTTTCTTTGTGTCGGACCTTCGGCCAGCGACCGGGCGAAACGGGTAGCGGCTGAAAGCCGCTCACTGCTGCGGCACGCAGAAACTCGTCGATCTTCGCCGCCGGAAGCACGATGTCGATGTCTTGTGTTACTCGCCCCAAATAACCATGTCGCCATACCGCCCAGCCGCCGCCGACGACGGCCTCGCACCCGATGGCTTGCAAAACGTGGTCCAGCGCCCTAACGACGCGGCCGTAACGGCCGGGCAGATCCTGCGGCTCGAGCATGGTTTCCCTCCCGGCGCGAAGTTGGTCGGCCAACTTCAGTTGCTCAGTCAGAAACTCGAACGTGACGGTTGCCATCGAAATGTTCCGCGCGCCTCCACTCCTTCAGACTAACCGCTGGAGATTACAACTTCCAGCCGTCCGGCAGCGTCGCGCCTTTGACAACGACCGGTACGCCGTCGCGGATCACGCAGTCGTTGGCGTCGTCGCCGTTTTCGATGTTGCGGTCATTGACCACGCGCACGTTGCGGCCGATGTGGCAGTTCTTGTCCACGATCGCGCCGTGAATGACGCTGCCGGCGCCGATGCCCATCGGCGGGCGGCCGGATTTCTGATGGCGGGCAAGTTCTGCGCTGTTTTCATACTCGTCGGCGCCCAACAGCACCGAGTTGCGAATCTCGACCCCTTCGCCAATGATGCAGCGCAGGCCGACGACGCTGTTCTCGATCACCGCTCCTGTGCCGATGCGGCAGCCTTCGGCGATTAGGCTGGCTTGGATGGACGCGCCTTCGATTAACGAAGGCGGCAGGAAGCGGGCGCGCGAGTAGATCGGTGCTTCGGGACAAGTCAGATCGAACGGCGGCGAGGCACTGGCCAGGCTCAGGTTCGTCTCGTAAAAGGCGCGCGTCGTGCCGATGTCTTCCCAGTAGCCGTCGAACAGATGCACCTGCACGTGCCGCGAACGAACCGCCGCCGGGAAAACCTCGCGGCCGAAATCGGTGTAGGTGGTCTTGGTGAGCACATCGACCAGCGTGTCGCGATTGAAAATGTAGATGCCCATGCTGGCCAGGCAATCGCGGCCGCCGCTGGCAATGCCGCGCGCGTCGATCCACGCCGGGTCCATCCGCACCAGATTGATCTCCTCGTCGGTCTGCGGCTTCTCTAGAAAACCGACCACGCGCCCCCTGTCGTCGGCCCGCATCACGCCCAGTGACCGGGCCGCCTTCCGCGTGACCGGCATCGCAGCGATCGTCACGTGGGCGCCCGATTGCTTGTGCGTTTTCAGCATGTCGCCGAAGTCCATCCGGTATAGCTGGTCGCCCGACAGAATCAGCACGTACTCGACCCCTGGCTGCTCGATGTAACGCTGGTTCTTGCGGACCGCGTCGGCCGTGCCTTCGTACCAATCGGTGCCCGCGTCCATCGTTTGCTGAGCCGCCAAGATCTCGACAAAACCGCCGCTGAACTGGTCGAAGCGATACGCCTGGCGAATGTGCCGGTGCAGGCTGACCGACATGAACTGCGTCAGCACGTACACGCGGTTCAGCCCGCTGTTGATGCAATTGGACAGCGGAATATCGATCAGCCGATACTTGGCCGCCAACGGCACCGCCGGCTTCGAGCGATACTTGGTCAGCGGATACAACCGGGTCCCCCGGCCACCGCCGAGGACGAGCGAAATAACGTTACGCATAGGGAAATCCAATCCGTCCTGTGTCAGTGAATCGCAGAGAAACCGAAGACCGATGTGTCGAAGTGAAGGATAACAATGCGCGACGGCAGGCCGCAAGCCATTGGTCGCTGATCCGAGGAAGAATCGGACTATTTAAGCGAATCAACGTCCGGCAGTTCCCGCGCAGCGTGGATAACCGTCACAATGTGCACGAATCGCACGCAGATCACCGCGAGCCGTCTGAGTCCACACGATACGCGTCATTGCTCGAGTTCTTCAAAGACTTCCTCGTGCGACAAAACTCGACCCTGCGCAATGTCTTCGAGACCCGCCTCGATTTTTTGCCTCACGTAGACTTGATACATGACCTCGTCCCACGTGCACTCGTCGGGCAGGCGTTCGACCAATTCCTGCATGGCCTGTTTTACGTCATTCGACATGATCGTCTCCTTGGATCGCCAGTTCCACGCGACTTCATTTTACCACGAAATTCACCAGCCGCGCTGGCACGACGACGAGCAGTTTCTGGTCGGCACTCACCATTTCGCATCCTTCTCGCTCTGCCAGGGCCACGTAGAGTCAATCATAAAGACCGATCTTCGTTGGATGTTGCATCGTAGCCGCTTGAATGCGATAATTCAAACCACCGAATTGAAATGCAATGGAGAAGCAAGTCATGGCGATCGAGATTCCTGCCGATCTGGAAGACGCCCTGAAAGATCGTGCGTCGGCCGCGGGATTTAGCGGTTTGGAGCAGTACCTGCTGCATCTTGTGCATCAGGACCAGGAAGTGCGCCGCTGGGCTATCGACGACGGCAGGATGCCTCAGGGCGGGAGCATCTTGTGCATCAGGACCAGGAAGTGCGCCGCTGGCAAGAACTTGAGGCTCAGGATCCTCGAATCGAGTCCTTGGCGCTCGAAGGGCTGGCGAGCGGTCCCACGGTGCCGCTCGACATGAACGTCTTGCGTCAATCGTTTCGTGCACAACTAAGGACAACGGACGGGCGAGGATAATGCTCCGACTTATCATTCGCCCTCAAGCACATCGTGACGTGGTAGATATTGCACGGCAAATCCCTCGTCCGAGCTTCGAAGAGTTGTGTTCCCAACCCGGAGCTTGGCAACGAGGCGAAATTCGCAGAAATACAATCGAGACAATGTTGCAGAGCCGAGTTTCAAACATAACAGGCGATGTTGCCCATCGACAAGTGACGCGCGTCAAATCGGCAGGAATTCAATTCGATTCTGCATCTCGTTGGCGTTCAGCGCGACGGAGATGAACTCCAAGTCTCTGATTGCTTGGCCAATAGTCACGGCCTGCTGATGGGCGTAGATTACTCCGGCAAAGTCGCGCCCCGACCGAAGCCACTGGTGCGCCAGGACGAGAAAATCGTCATCCTGGGTGAACAACACGCGAGCAAGCTGTGTTGCCCGCTCGAGCAAACTCTCGTCGTCCCATTGGGCAGCGCCGTCCTCGTACGCCGTAAGCACGTCGATTCCACGCGATCTGAGTCCGCGCGTGATCGCGGCTGGCACGTGCTGGTCCATGTAGAACGGCAGGCTCACGGGACTTGTCCCTGGCTTTTCAGCTTATGCCGGTTCGGCGACTCACCGATGTCCGCCTTAATCTGCGCGACGCGATCCAGCCGTTGTTCGATGTCGCGGTCCATCTCTGCCTGGTGGTCGTAGTAGTACGCCAGCGCGGCGTGACTCTGGGCGAGGCTGAGATGTGGATGCTGCCGCTGAATCTCGTCGGCATCCCAATGGTGCGCCAAACGATCCAAGGCCACTTCGACGACCTTGGTTGTCGTGCCGGCAAGCATTGGCACACAATCGGTCGTCATTTCAATGTGCGGATAGGATGCGGTTGCCATCGTGGGCTCCCTGGCCGTATTTTGCAACGCGGCCGATTGACTAAATCGTAACACAAGCGGCAACGCGATTCCACGCCTAGCGCACTCGGGTAGTGGGGCTCGTTCAGCGATAATTCAGATTGCGTCGCCGTTCAACCTTGCCCGTAACCGCAGCCAACCTAGTCTATTTCTGAGGAAAGAACCCTTCGGGTTTCTTCGCTTGACTTTTGTCGGACGCGTCCATCTTCTTTTTCTTCAGTCGCTTCCTGCGGAGCGTTTCTTGGGCTGCCTTTCGGGCCTTGAATTCCTCACCGGCCGAGCTGTCAGGGCCATTTGAAAAAAAGCCATTCATAACCAGTAATCCTCCATCAAAATGACGTATTCGGGGAAAGTTTAACTAGCGAATGCGCGTCGCCTGTATCGCTCAAGCCGACGGGTGATTGCCGCTGCGTCGCCCTCGGTGACATCGTATGTCCTTCCAGACGCCATGACAAGCGTTGCCGATTCGGATTCCTCTCCCATATCCCAAACAACCTCGGACACTTGCGCGATGCTGACGGTAATCCGATTCGCCTCACTTCGCGTGTCGAAATCAAAAGTGAATGTGGACATTCAATACTCCTTGTGAAAAGTGAACTGCATGAGACGAACGACGTTATTCGTCTTTCCGACAGTTAATCGTATTTGCGCAGAGTTTCCACGGGACTTTTTTTGAAAATTCATGAAATTATTGGGTCCCATGAGCTACCGCACGTACGACGCCCCCGGCGACGCTCGCCCTCATTTCACGACGAAATTCACTAACCGCCCTGGCACGACGATGACTTTGACGATCTGTTTGCCGTCGATCAACTCCGCGACTCTGGCGTCCGTTTTGGCGGCGGCTTCCAGTTCGTCCTTGCCGATCCCGGCCGGCACGTTAATCTTGCTGCGCAGCTTGCCGTTGATTTGTACGGGGACTTCGATGGTTTCGTC
>JBGTKH010000086.1:0-10337 GCA_041744735.1 Pirellulaceae bacterium
CTTTTTCCGTTTTGGCGATTTTGGATGAACGGAATTAGCAGGCGGATTCCGCCAAAACGGAAAAAGACTCCCGACCCCGTTCGCACGGCATCCTTGACCGTGCTAGGAGCGACTTCTACGATGGATCGATTGCAACTTCCAGTGAGATGTCTAGTGTGTGTTCGATGAGCAGTGGCAACGGCAGCGAGAATCACGTCGATTTGGAACGAATTCAACGCGCGGTGCGCGAGATTTTGGCGGCCGTCGGCGAGAATCCCGACCGCGAAGGATTGCGCGAGACGCCCGCGCGCGTGGCCCGTATGTACGCCGAGATGTTCCGCGGCTTGAAGGACGACCCGCGCGTTCACTTGCAAAAGGTGTTCACGGAAAAGTACGACGAAGTGGTGCTGGTCCGAGACATCAGCTTCTGCAGCATGTGCGAGCACCACCTGCTGCCGTTCATGGGCAAGGCGCACATCGGTTATCTGCCCAACGGCAAGGTGATCGGGCTGAGTAAACTGGCGCGGGTTGTGGAATCGTTGTCCAGCCGGCCGCAGGTGCAAGAGCGGATGACCGAGGACATTGCGAATTTGCTGGTCGGTGAGTTGGACGCGAAGGGCGTGGCAGTGGTGGTCGAGGCCACGCACACCTGCATGACGATTCGCGGCGTGCGAAAACCCGGCAGCTTGTGCGTGACGTCGGCGATGAAGGGACTGTTCCGCGACAACGTCGCTTCGCGGGCGGAAGTGATGCAACTGATCTACGGGCATCAACGGTAAGCGCGTGACGATCCTCTGGCAGATTCTGACGCAGTTTGTCTTTCGGCTCACGTTCGGCGTTTCGCTGGCCATGTCGATCACACCGGCGCGGCTGGTGACCAGCGGCTTCTATCGCGTGCACCTGTGGGTGTTGATGGGGCTGAACACGTTTGCCGCGCTGGCGATTTACTCCAGCCAGCCGTCGTTTGCGGACGGGCCGGTTGATTGGTCTGTGGTGTTTGGCTTTGCCATCGTCGCCATACTGACCAGCTACGCCGGCTCCGTGATCTGGCTGTACGAAAAATCACGGGCGGGGGGCATAGTGCTGTATTTGGTGACGCTCATTGCGCTGCTGGCCGCAATTCTGGCAACGCCGTGGCGGCAACCGACGACTGGGTTGGGCGTGACGTTGGGCGTGCTGGACTTGATCAGTGGCGGGTGGCTGCTGGGATCGACAATGGCCGCCATGCTGTTGGGTCACTGGTACCTGAACACGCCCACGATGGAATTGGTGCCTCTGAAGCGATTGGTGCTGTTGATGGTTGCGGCGATCATCGGGCGGACGCTGCTCTGTGCGGTGGGGTTATCGCTGGTAGTTTACAGCGGACAGTCGCAAGACACCAGTTGGTGGCTGTTCATCGCGCTGCGCTGGCTGTCGGGGCTGCTGGGCACCATGATGCTGGCTCTGTTGACCTGGCAGACGCTGAAAATACCCAACACGCAAAGTGCCACGGGGATCCTCTACGCCGGATTGATTCTGGCCTTCATTGGCGAATTGACCGCGGCGCTACTGTCGGTCGATGCCTTGTATCCTCTATGATAGAAAATGCGTTTCATCCGTAGCCGAAGTCGTGAGACTTCGGAAACGTGCGATTCGGAAGCCTGCGACGGGACCGAATTCTCACGAATTCGGCTACGGTATTGTGTCGAACTTGGAACCACGGAAACTGCCGCTTAAATGAACATCGCTTTTGCTTGCCCGAAGTGTGACCGGACGGTTCAAATTGAACTGTCGGACAACACGAGCCAACTCGCGTGTTCGCACTGCGGTTACATCCTGAACGCCGCGGCCGGTGCTGTCGAGCAGGGCGAAGTGCATCGCTGTCGAGTGTGCGGTGGTCACGATTTGTTTGTGCGGAAGGATTTTTCTCAGCGGCTCGGTGTGACGATTGTGGTGATTGGTTTTATCGCCAGCAGCGTCACATGGTACTTTCATTTGGTCGCGGCGACGTTCGGCATCCTGTTCGCCACGGCACTGATCGACGTTGTGCTGTACCTGTGTGTGGGCAACTTGCTGCAATGTTACGCCTGCCGTTCGGAGTACCGCGGCGTTGCGGACCTCGAACAGCACGAGCCGTTCGATTTGGAAGTCCACGAACGCCATCGGCAGCAAGCGGCACGGTTGGCGGAAAGTGCGAAACAGTCAAACGCCGCGGACAAAGTAATTTAGTAGGACGGATTGCCAATCCGTCCGTGGCTTAGCAATCAATCGCAGGACGGACGGATTGGCAATCCGTCCTACGGGACCATTTAACCTCAAGTCGCGTTAGTCGCCGCCTATGGATCAAGAACGAGAACGGGTCCAAGCCGATTTACGCGGGCTGATTGCCGGCGAGGTTCGCTGCGACGATGTCTTCCTGCAGATGTACGCCAGCGACGCCAGTATCTACGAGATCAAGCCGCTGGGTGTCGTGCGTCCGCGGAATACGGCGGATGTGGTGGCCACGATGCGTTATGCCGCGGAGAACGACCTGCCGATCCACGCCCGCGGGGCAGGAACGGGGCTGGCCGGCGAATCGCTGGGGACGGGTCTGATTCTGGATTTCTCGTACTCGATGCGCCGTATTGTTGGGCAAGATATCAACACGGTGCGCGTCCAGCCGGGCGTCGTTCACGCACAGTTGAATCGCTTTCTCGCCGCGAGCGGCCGATTGTTTGGCCCTGACCCGGCGACTCGCAGCGTGACGACAATGGGCAGCGTGCTGGCCATCGACGGCGCGGGCAGTCATTGGTTGCGCTACGGTTCGGCCAGCCGACACATCGTGAGCATGCAAGTCGTGTTGGCGGACGGCGAAGTGATGGAGGTCGGCCGGCATCCAATTGCCGAAACCGGCGGGCAAGAGACGAATCCGCGCCGCGGCGAGCTGATTCGGAGGCTGGCGGAAGTGATCACGCGGCACGAAGCTCTGATCGAAGTGCATCGTCCCAAATCGCATGTCAATCGTTCGGGCTATCGTCTGCACGACGTGCTGCGTGACGGTCACTTGGATTTGGCCAAGCTGCTGGTCGGGTCGGAAGGCACGCTGGCGTTGATCACCGAAGCCACGGTGAAAACCGAGCCGCTGCCGAAGTTTCGCGGCGTGGTGCTGCTGTTCTTCGATCGCCTGGAAAGCGCCGCACAGGGGGCGCTGCTGGTGACGGAACTGGGCGTCAGCTCCTGCGACTTGATGGACCGGCGGCTGCTGACGATCGCGCGCGAAGCCGACGTGCGTTACGAACTGCTAATTCCAAAGGCGGCCGAGGCGATGCTGCTGATCGAATGCGACGGGGACGATTTAGGCGAGGTCCGCGCACGGCTCGAACAAATTGTGGTCCGCCTGCAGCGGCGTAAGAGGTTGGCGTTCGACTCACGCACGACGGTGGAACAAGACGAACGCGATTTTTATTGGCGGCTGGCGCGACGCGTGATCCCGACGTTGTATCGGCTAAAAGGTTCCTCGCGGGCATTGCCGTTTGTCGAGGACATGGCGGTGGCGCCCGACAAGTTGCCGGACTTTCTCGTGCGCTTGCAGAACGTCATGAAGACTCACCAAGTCACCGCGTCGCTGTTCGCGCACGCCGGCCACGGCCAATTGCACGTGCGGCCGTTCTTGGATCTGGCCAAAGCGGACGACATTCGCAAGATGCAGGACTTGGCTTGCGACTTGTACCATCAGGTCTTGGAAGTCGGCGGCACGATCAGCGGCGAACACGGCGACGGGCTGAGCCGCACCTGGTTCGTGCGCCAGCAGCACGGGCCGCTATACGATGTGTTTCGCGAAGTCAAACGCATCTTCGACCCCCAGAACATTCTGAATCCGGGCAAGGTTGTGGCCGACATGCCGCAGCCACTGACGAAAAACTTGCGGCTGGTGGTCGCCGTGCCCGCCGTCTCTCGGCAGACCGGTGTGCAACCGGTGGCGGTTGATACAGCGGCCGCCGAATCGAGTACGCTGGTTTCGTCCGGGCCGATTGAATTACAGTTGGTGTGGAAGCAGGAAGATATTGCTTTCACGGCGCGAACCTGCAACGGCTGCGGCCGCTGTCGGACCCAGTCGCCGGGCGAGCGAATGTGCCCGATCTTCCGCTTCGCACCGGCCGAAGAGGCATCGCCGCGAGCGAAGGCCAACTTGATGCGAGCGATTCTGACTGGCCGGCTCGATCCGACGGAATTGGCCGGCGACACGCTCAAGTCGGTCGCCGATTTGTGCGTGAATTGTCATCAGTGCCGGCTGGAGTGTCCGGCGAACGTCGACATTCCCAAGCTGATGATCGAATGCAAAGCCCAGTACGTCGCAACCAACGGTTTGCGGCCCGACGATTGGTGCATGACGCGGTTGGATTTGATTTCGGCCTGGGGCAGCCGGCTGCATCCGCTGACCAATTGGGCGATCGGCAATCGCGTGATGCGCTGGCTGATCGAGAAGTCAATCGGGATCGCTCAAGGCCGCAAGCTGCCGCGTTTCGCCGCGCGGAGTTTCATGCGGCGTGCCCATCGGCGACGGCTGACTCGGCCCACGCGCCGCACGGGCCGCAAGGTGTTGTTCTTCGTCGACATCTATCCGAATTGGTACGACGTGTCGCTGGCCGACGCACTCGTGGCAGTCCTCGAACACAACGGCGTCGCGGTTTACGTGCATCCGGACCAATTGCATTCGGGCATGGCGGCGCTCTCGATGGGAGCGGTCGATCGAGCCCGCGCGTTGGCTCAAAAAAACGTGGCCATTCTGGCCGAGGCCGTTCGTCAAGGCTATCACATTGTGACGACCGAGCCCTCCGCGGCGCTGTGCCTGACACACGAATATCCGAACCTGCTGGACGACGAGGACGCACAACTCGTGGCCGACAACACCAGTGAAGCCTGCACGTATCTGTGGCGCATGCATCAAAGCGGCAAGCTGGAATTGGATCTGAAGCCGATCAATGAAACCGTCGGCTATCATTTGCCCTGTCACGTGAAGGCGCTCGAAGTCGGCACGCCGGGGGAAAACCTGTTGCGGCTGATTCCAGGGCTGAGCGTGCAGCGCGTGGAGAAGGGATG
Source organism: Pirellulaceae bacterium (assembly GCA_041744735.1). GTDB lineage: Bacteria > Planctomycetota > Planctomycetia > Pirellulales > Pirellulaceae > JBGTKH01. Next base: position 5,038 of record JBGTKH010000086.1, read on the forward strand.
TTCCGGCATGGCCGGCACATTCGGGCTGAAGCGAGAGAATTACCGCAGCAGCCTACGCGCCGGCTGGGGGCTGATCTCGGCCCTGCGCGATCCCAGCATTCACGTCGGCACCACCGAATGCAGCACGTGTAAAATGCAAATGGAACAAGGCACGACGAAACCGACCGTGCATCCGCTGAAGCTATTGGCTCTCTCCTACGGCTTGATGCCCGAGCTGTCGACGCTGCTGTCGGCTCGGGGCCAGGAGTTGATTGTCACGTGAAAGTGCAAGTGAAATTATTCGCCGTCGCCAAGCAACTGGCCGGCAGCGAGACCGTGGAAGTCGAACTGCCAACCGGCGCGACGTTGGCCCAGTTGCGAGCCGCCCTTGCCGCCCAATCGCCAACGTTAGCCCACTTGGCGAGTCACGCGATGTTTGCCATCAACGCCGAATACGCCGAGAACTCGATAACGATTCCACCGGCCGCCGAAATCGCCTGCATCCCGCCGGTCAGCGGCGGTTAACTTCGTATTAGGCGGTATGGTATAATTCCACAGTGTGTAGATCGTGTGGCAGAATACGGCGTGGCGGTCGTCGCCCAATGCAATGGAGACCAATCAATGGCAGGAGCATGGACAACTGAGCGATTTCCGCTCTTCGCGGACGAATTACGCCGACTCGCAGAACAACACCGCGAGCTTGAAGATGAACCGTTACGTTTGGCAATCTCGTATGACCCGGGACGTGACTCGCAAGACGTCTTTTTGTTTGAAGTGGTCGAGCACTTTGGCAGCAACGCAGTGAGCCCGGATAAAGAACTGTTCGAGGTGTCCTTCGGAAGCACTTCGGAATTCTCCTTACCGCAGCAATCACAACTGCATCTGGTTTTGACCAATCCCAACGAGCTTCGCGCGGCGCTGGCCGAACACTGGCCATCGGTGGAAGAAATTCGCCAAGCCGTTGGGCGCGGGGACTTTGTCAAACTGAACTCGGACGAAACTGGTGAAGAACTGATGGAGCTGCTATGTGGATGAGTCGCGAGCATGGATCACTCAAGCCAAGTCCGATTTGAAGGCCGCAGAATGTTTGGTCAACAATCGTTTAGCGGACTGTCATGTCGCCGCCAAATTCCAGCAATCGGTTGAAAAGGCGGTTAAGGCAATGGTTGTCGCCTTGCGAGAGGTTGGGTTAGTCAGTACATCGGTCGGTTATCGTCACGAGGTCGAACGGTTCATGTCGATATTGCTTCGCCTGCCTCGGACGAACAAACGCGCCGGCGTGCGCGACGTTCAGAACCACATCTTCCGTCTCCTCGACGAACCGACTCGCGGTTCCATTCGGGCCTTGGACGCCCTGGTTCCCAAACGACCGCCAGCGGGCGCTCCGAGCGCGCGGAACACAGAATACCCATTTGAAAAAGCACCGAACGACTGGGTCGCCCCAGCAACCGAGGGCGTCTTTGTTCAGGATGAGATGTTCCGCTATCGCCTACTGGCATCACGAATTACGAGCGGAGCCGATCGGGTCATTTCTGCACTTAGGCGTTTGCCGTAAATGAAGTCACTCATTACATCAGGTTCAACTCATGGTCGAACTCTCAGACAAGGCAATCGACATGTCGGAGATCATGACGCAAGTTAGTTCACGGCAGGCAGGCGCGATTGTCTTGTTCCTCGGCACCACCCGCGAGATGACACGCGGACGCCGCACGATTTCGCTGGAATACGAATGCTATCCCGAAATGGCGGAAAAGAAGTTGGCGGAATTGGAAGCCGAGGCGCGGCGGCGTTGGCCGGTCATTGAATGTGCGATTGTGCATCGTTTGGGGCATTTAGAGTTGGGCGAGGCCAGCATCGCCATCGCCGTGAGCTGTCCGCATCGGCAGGATGCTTTCGAGGCGGGCCAGTGGCTTATTGACACCATCAAGCAGGTTGTGCCAATCTGGAAGAAGGAAAACTGGGCCGACGGCACCAGCGAGTGGGTGCATCCGGGCCTGGAACCAAACGAACACTGACGCCTCCCGGCGGTTTAACCTCGTTACGATGATGATCCCGGAACAACTTATCGACAGTTTCGGCCGCGTGCATACGAATTTGCGGATCAGCGTCACCGACCGCTGCAACATCCGCTGCTTCTACTGCATGCCGAACGAGAACGTGCGCTTCAAGCCGCGCGACGAGATCCTCACGTTCGAGGAAATCGAACGCTTCGCGCGCGTGGTGGCCGCGATGGGAGTCAACAAGCTGCGTCTGACCGGCGGCGAACCGCTGGTGCGCAGCGGATTGCCGACGCTGGTCGAAAAGCTGGCGGCGATTGCGGGCATCAAAGACATCGCACTTACGACAAACGGCATCTTGCTCGCCGAGCAGGCTCAGGCACTGAAAGACGCCGGGCTGAAGCGCATCAATATCAGCCTCGACGGACTCAGCGAAGAGACGTTTCAGCGCATCTCGCGCCGCGAAGGTTTGTTCCGCGTGCTGGAAGGCATCGACGCCGCGCAGCGCGTGGGCTTCGCCAAAATTCGCCTGAACGCCGTGGCGATTCACGGCATCACCGAGCCGGAAATCGTGCCGTTGGGCCGCTTCGCCCGCGAGCGCGGCTTGGAATTACGGTTCATCGAATTCATGCCGCTGGATGCCGAGCAACATTGGCAGCACGATCAGGTGCTGTCCGGCGAAGACATCCGCCGCATCTTGGAAGACGAATTCGGGCCGCTGCTGCCCGCTAACCGCACCGACCCCAGCCAGCCGGCGGTCGATTTCGAGTTCGCCGACGGCATCGGCCGCATCGGCTTTATCAATCCTGTCACTCAACCATTCTGTGGCGACTGCAACCGCCTGCGGATCACAGCCGAGGGAAATATCCGCAACTGTTTATTCTCGACCGTCGAATGGAACGCCCGCGACCTGATGCGCAGCGGCGGCAGCGACCAGCAGCTAGCCGACTTAGTCCGCGACTGCGTTCGCGCTAAGAAACCCGGCCACGGCATCGACACGCCGGAATTCGTGCGGCCCGAGAAAGCCATGTATCAGATCGGTGGGTGATGAATGACGAATGCGTTCGCGGCTAGTGCTTTGTCAAAGCTAGAAATTAGGATGCCGTGTTCAGTGGCGTAAGCTTCCAGCTTGCGATCAACGAGGCGAAGACGTCGGCAAGCAGGATGCTTACCCCACTTTTTAACTTTGACAAAGCGCTAGGCTTCATCTTTCGTCATTCGAAATTCGTCATTCCTTCGTCATTAGGCATTTGTCATTCGTCATTTTCGCACATGGGCCGTTCACGTGGATAATCGCCGAATCTACCTCGACAATGCCGCCACGAGTTGGCCGAAGCCGGAGGCGGTGTATGCGGCGGTGGAGCGCTGGCAGCGTGAGTTGGGTGCGCCGGCGGGGCGGGGCGTTTATCGGGAAGCGGGAGAAGTCGAGCGGCTGGTGGCCGACGCGCGGCGGCGCGCGGCGGACTTGCTGGGCGCTGAAGAGCCGCGGCGGATTATTTTTACTTGTAACGGCACCGATTCGCTGAATCTCGCGCTGCATGGACTGTTGCGGCCGGGCGATCACGTGGTGACGAGTGTCGTCGAACACAATTCGGTGCTGCGGCCGCTGCGGCAGTTGGAAGAGCTGCACAGTGTCGAGGTGACACGCGTTCCTTGCGATCACGCGGGCCTGATCGATCCCGACGACATCCGTGCGGCGATTCGGCGGCACACGAAGTTGATTGTGTTGGTGCACGTGTCGAACGTCACGGGTGCGATTCAGCCTGTCGAAGCGGTCGGCCGAATCGCGCGCGACCACGGCGTGTTGTTTTTGGTCGACGCGGCCCAATCGCTTGGTCACTTGCCGGTCAACGTGCGCGAGATCGGCGCAGACCTGTTGGCGTCTCCCGGCCACAAAGGATTGCTCGGCCCGCTGGGAACCGGTTTGTTGTACGTAGCGCCCGGCGTCGAAGAACGGCTGGCTGCCGTTCGCCAAGGCGGCACCGGCACGCAGAGCGACGAGGACCGCCAGCCCGATTCATTGCCTGACAAGTACGAAGCCGGCAACCACAACGTGCCCGGCATCATCGGCCTGGGTGCCGGCCTGGCCTTCGTTCGCGACCGCGGGCTCGATCGAATCCGCGCCCACGATCGCGAGCTAACCACGCGGTTGATCGCCGGCCTAAGCGAAATTGCCGGCGTGAAAATCTACGGCCCACGAAATAGCGACCGCCAATCGGGCGTCGTCAGCATCACGATCGAAGGCTACGATCCGCAAGAGGCCGCCGGTATGCTCGACACCGCCTATAGCATCCAAGCCCGCCCCGGCCTCCATTGTGCCCCACTCATGCACCGCGCATTAGGAACGGTCAGTATTGGCGGAACGCTGCGCTTTAGTCTGGGCGTGTTTACAACCCAAGAGGAAATCGACGCTGCGATTCGAGGCGTCGCCGAATTAGCCTCGGCCGCGGTCGAGACGTAACCAACGGCGTTCTCACGGTGGGTCGTAACCGCCGGGGCTGAAGGGGTTGCAGCGGCAGATGCGCCAAAGGCCCTTGAGCGAACCCCGAAGCGCACCGTATTTTTTCACGGCGCCGATGAAGTAGTGGCTGCAGGTGGGAGTGAAACGGCAACTGCGGCCGAAGATGGGGCTGAGGAAGATTTGATAGAGGCGCACGAGGCCGATCAGTATCCAGCTAGGCAGTTCGACGATCGCAGCCCACAGGAACTTCATGCCGAGTCCCTCGACAAACGCTTGGCCACGCGTTGGGCCAGTTTCGGCAGCGAATTCAAGATGGCGTGGAAATCCGGCTCGGCGCCGCGCCGCGGGTGCAGCACGAAGTCGATTCCCGTGGGCAACGACGCGCGCGCCAACCGAAACGCCTCGCGCATCCGCCGCTTCCAGCGGTTCCGTACAACCGCATTGCCAACCTTTCTCGAGACAGACAATCCAATCCGCGAATACGGCAGACCGTTCTCGCAGGCCCGCACCACCAGCACGTCGTCTGCGGCGTACACGTCCCGTTGGAACACGCGGTCGAAATCGGCTTTCGTGCGCACGCGGTATTGGGGCGGGAAGCTTTGGTCGGCCATGAGTTGATCATGCCGCATGCAGTGCCGGGAATCAAGCGGCACGGAGAGCGGGTAGTTGTACAAGTTGCCGTAGCGGAAGTGGTGACGCTTCCGAAGTCTCACGACTTCGGCTACCAAAACGTGCCACTACCAGCGAGCGCCTACAAGTTGCCGTAGCGGAAGTGGTGACACTTCCGAAGTCTCACGACTTCGGCTACCAAAACGTGCCACTACCAGCGAGCGCCTACAAGTTGCCGTAGCGGAAGTGGTGAC
>JBGTKH010000087.1:0-34036 GCA_041744735.1 Pirellulaceae bacterium
CCGGGAGCGACACAATGGCAAGCACGTCCAATTTCACCGAGATCGCGGCAACGCACGTTACACCGGTAACGGTTTCGCCACCGGTACCGAGGCGCGCGCGGACTGAGTTGGGTCGCAAGTTGCGCGAGATTCGCCATCGCATCGTTACTAGCGGCCAGCCGCTTCTGAACTGGGACGGACTGGACCGCGAGATTCGAGATCGCCGCGGGGAAGAGCGGATGGAGGAATGATCGTTGGCCAAAACACGCACGTTCATCGACGCTGGTGTTTTGATCGCCGCGGCACGTGGAACGCATGAACTTGCAGAAAGAGCACTGGAAGTTCTGGACGACCCAGATCGCTATTTCGTGATCAGCGACTTTGTGCAACTGGAAGTGTTGCCCAAAGCAGTCTTCAACAAACAAGACGCTGAGGCGGATTTCTACCGGACGTTTTTCCAAAGCGCTCAACGCACGGTCAAGTCGTCGAGCACGTTGGTCGCTGAAGCTCAGGCCGAAGCCGAACAAGCGGGCTTGTCCGCCATCGACGCCCTACATGTGGCAGCGGCCAAGCGCGCCAACTGTGCCGAGTTGCTGACCGCAGAAAAACCTACCAAGCCTTTGTTTGGTGTTTCTGGCGTTACCGTAACTTCGATTCGCCCCACTCCGCCGTAAAGCGATAGTCGTCGCTGCTATGCGAGCTTGGCCTTCAATTGCGTCAGCAGTTTGACGGCGTGTCCGATTTCGGCTTTTTGACGCGCGGGTTCCTGAGCGATTTCGCGTTCGATGGTTAGCGGGCCGGTGTAGCCGATTTCGTCGAGCGTGCGGAGGTAGTTTTCCATGCCGACGTCACCTTGGCCGAGCGGCATTTCCTGGCCCCATTCTTGGCCGGGGTTGGCGGCCCAGGCGCCGTCTTTACAGTGCACGCTGCGCACGTAGCGGCCGATTTTCTTGAGCGTCTCGATCGGCTCGCCGGTGCCGTACAGGATCATGTTGGCCGGGTCGAAGTTCACGAACAGGTTGTCGCGCTGCACGTCGGCGATGAAGCCGAGCAGCGAGTCGGCGGTTTCCTGCCCCGTTTCCAGATGCAGGCTTTGGCCGTTGCGCCGGCAGTGATCGCACACATCGCGCGTGACCGCGATCACGTCCTGGTACAGCGGATCGCTGCTGTCGTGCGGGATGAAGCCCAAGTGCAAAGCCACCACGTTGCAGCCGAGCTGCTTGGCGAAGTCGGCAATTTCCTTCATCTCTTTCGTTCGCGCCGCGCGGGTTGCGGGCGGTACCAGCCCGACGGTTTTGACCACGGTGGGAATATCGGCGTAGCTTTCTCCCTCGAAACCCCCAAACACCGCGGTCAGCGTGATGCCCAACTCCTTCAGCCGGGCCAAAAACCGTGAGGCATTTTCTTTCGTGCGGGTTGCTTGCGCCGGCGCATGAAGCTGAATCGTGGGCACGCCCAACTCTTGAGCAACCTCTAGCTTCACGCCCAGCCCGGCATCGATACTGGTGAATACACCGATTGGCCATTTTTCCACGGCGATGGTCTCCTGTGTTGAAGGTAAAACGATTCTATGCCTTGCGCGCGCACGCGATTCGCTTCTGCTCGACGGCCAACTGATTCGCCAGATTTCGCAGAATTCGGCGGACGCTGCCTTCGTGAAAGCCGGTTCGCGCGGCGATCTCGGCCGCGGAATGGCCATCGCGCTTCAGGCACAGAAGCTGCCGGTGCTCGGCTGGACAGAGGGCCAGCAGATGCTGCCACAGTTCGTCGGCTTCGGCGACTTCGCTGGGCAGCGGCGTGTCGTGTTTTTCCGCGTGCACATCCGTGTCGTCGGACAGTGGCTGTTCTTTCTCTGCCGCAGTACGATGTTGGCGAGTCCGGTCGATCAAGCGATTGCGAGTCGCTTTGGCCAGAAAGGCCCAGAGCCGTTTCTCGTCGGCGAACTCCCAACGATGCTCTTGGAAACCGTGGAGCAGGTCGGCAAAGATCGACTGGACGATATCGACCGAATCGAATTTCGCGCGAAGCTTATCCGGCAGCCGCTTGCGGACCAAACGGCGCAGATCGGGCTCGTAAGCCGCATAGACCCGCTCGGCCGCCTCGATGTTGCCGTCGTGCAGGTGCCTCAGCACAGTTTCGAGCGGGTCGTCGTTCATCGCATGCCTTGCCGGCGCGAGTAAATAGCTTAGGTGATCCCTGAAATGACCCGCGAGGTGCAGGGGTCAGTCGTTCAAAATTCAAAATTGCTGGGAATCGAGTCTCACCATTGGGATAACACTTTCCCAGCAATTTTGAATTCTGAACGACTGACCCGCGCATTGGCACACGCAACGCGATTTAGGCCTTCAGGTTCGCACGCTCTTCTTCGATGCTGCTGCCGTCGGGCGTTTCGTCGCGCTGCACGTCGAACCAGGCTTCGTCGAACTGGGTATAGCCGCTCTTGCCCGCCATCGAATTTTTGGCAGCCATCCTGGCGGTCAGCGCGATCACCGCGTCGCCCATCGCCACTTCGGGACGGCAACGCGGCTGATTCTCGGCGGACGGATTGCGGATGCAGTATGCCCAGTGCTCGATCTCTTCCTTGTAACCACGGCTGATCGGGCCGGTCTCGGCGGCTTTAGCAACCGGTCCACCACCGCCACCGCTGTCTTGCGTATCGAGCGTTGGTCCGCCGGCGCCGCCTTTGACCTTGATGTTGGTCGTAGTACTGGAGTCCTTGTACAACAGCACTTCTTGTTCGCGTTCCAGCACCAACTCGCCCTTGGTACCCATGACGATCTCGCCGTAACCGCCGAAGCCGCTGCCGTTGATCGAAGAGTACGTGACAACGATCTTTTTATTGTTGTCCTTGTCGAACGCGGGGATACCCTTTTCGGGCTTGGGGTACTGCAACACTCGATCGAAGTAACCCACGTCAAAACTCGGATCGTACCCGGGGCCGGGGAATTCAAACATGCAGTACACGTGATCATCAGCGTCGCGATCGCGCGGGAAGATGTGCCGCCCGCCCACGGCGTACACGGTCAGCGGATGTGCCTTCTTGCCGTCGGCACGCAGTGCGCTGATGAAGATGCTGGCCGCGTCCAATTGGTGGCTGCCGAGCTCGGCCATCAGTCCGCCGCCAGTGCGGTCCCACAATCGCCAACGGATCAGCTCTTCCAAAGCACTACGGTTGCGGCCGTCTTCCAACGTGATTGACTGATAATCGTAATCTTCTGCCTTGACGGTCTTGTCCATGTCCCATGTGGTCCACTGGGCGATCTTTTTTTCAAGCAGCGCCGCCGCTTCCGGGTTGCCTTCGTCTTTTAGTGCGTTCTTAAAGTTGGAAAGCTCTCGCGCGATGCGGTCGAAGCGTTCCGGCGGGCTGCTGCCGACGACCGCTTCGCCGCCGGGAATCGGCTGCGCCCAGCTATCCGAACCCGGCAAATTGTTGCGGTGCCACTGGGCGCGGATGTGATGGATCTCGCCGATCAGGCCCCAGCGAATCAGGTTCACGGCGTTGTCATACAGGATGCTGTAATGCCGCTGGTGTCCGGTGGCCAGATACAAACCGGTCTGTTCCGCCACGCGGGCCATCACTTTGCACTGGGCGATGTTGTGGGCCATCAGCTTTTCGGTCAGCACGTGCTTGCCGGCCTTCATCGCGTCGATCGCGGCGGGTGCATGCAAGTGCAGAGGGAGAGCGATGATCACCGCTTCGACGTCGCTGTCCTTCAGCAGGTCGTGATAGTCTTTGTCGTAGACTTTGACGTGTTTGCGAGCTTCGTCTTCACTGTTCCAGCCGTAGACGGACATTAGTCCCGGCCGGGCTTCAATGGCCACCGGGCTGGCCCAGTCGCCGTGAAACGCGCGGTGGATGCTCGACGGGCGAATGTCCGAGATCGCAACGACGTTGACGTATTCGGGATTCAGCGCCCCGATCAGCACGTTGCCCTCGTCACCCGTGCCGATGATGCCGACGCGTAGCGGACTGCCGACGTTGTCGTATCCAAAATACATTGCGCCCAGGCTGAGCGTGCCGACGGCGCCGGCTCCGATCACATCCTTCAGGAAATCGCGCCGGGTAACGCCGCCGATTTCCCGGCCTTGCAGTTTGTCGTGGGCCTGTACGGCCTCGTAGTAATTATCGCGGCCAACTTTTTTTTCTTCCGGCGAGAGGTTCATTTTGGTTCCCCTGTTTTAGGCGGACAGCACCAAAGTCGCAAATAGCCTAGGAGTGCATCGAGCCCCGCGAATCGGCCGGCCCCGGTTGCAGCCAGCACCAGCAGGGCCAGAGCTTCAATAGATTGATTGTAAATCGGCACAGCCCCGTACGCTCCGGGCCACTGCGCAGCCATGACCGAACACAGAAACAACGCGGCGACCACTGAAGTAGCCCGCGTCAGCAGCCCCAGCATCAGCAGCACCCCAATCGTGATGTCGAAGATGGGAATCACGCCGTCGACGAATTCGGCATTCAACATGCCTTGCCCCGGCTTCGCCAGCCGCAGTTCGCCGCGGCGGCTTTGTTCGGCGGTGGCCAGCGAATTCAAGTCGCGCTCGTAGGCACTCCACAAACCATCGATCTGCGACAGCCACGGACCGCGCTGTTTGCGCAGTTCGCTGTCGAGTTTTTCCGACTGGCCGCGCAGCGACGGCACATCGCGGATGCTCGGATTGTTTTGCTGCGATTCGTATCGTTTAAGTTCGTTGAAGTACTTGTCGATGTCTTCCTTGTTCTCGGCGAAGAATCCTCTGAGCTGACTCTCGCGTTGCTTTTGCAGTTCGGCGGCTTTCTGCTTCTGTTTGTCGTCAAAACCGTAGTGCTTGGCCACCCGCTCGCGATAGACATCCCAGGCTTGTAGTGTGCTTTCTAAATCCAACCGCACGTGGCCGTCGGCATCCCAAATCATCGCATGAAACACACCGGCCAGCGGCCCTTTGGCGTTACCCAGAAAGCCAGCCGAAAACGGCTTCGGGTCGTGAACTTTGCCGACCCCTTCCATGTAGAAGTGAAAGCCGATCGCCACCCGCAGCGCGACGAGCGTGACAATCGTAACCACGCCGATCTGGTATTTCGATTTCGCCATCGCTGTATTATGGCTGATGGACCGGGCTTCGCCAACTGGTAGGACGAGGGTCGAGGGCCAGAGGAGGGCTGAGAGTCGATGGCGGAGGGCCGAGGGCCAGATGCGGAAGGAGCATTGAGGGTTATCAGGCGCGGCACCATCTACTTGCCCTCGACGATCAACGCGTATTAACTTTAACTGTTAACTAACCTCTGGCCCTCGACCCTCGACTCTCAGCCCTCGACCCTCTATGCGAATTGTGCTGTGTTATCCGGTGGAAGAGCGACATTGCCGGCAGATCGCCGCGATTGCCCCTGAGGCGGAGCTCGTGGATGCGGGGCAGGAGGGGATCGCCGACGAGATACTGAGTGCGGATGTTTTCTGCGGCCACGCGAAGGTGCACCCTGTGCCGTGGGACGCAGTGGTGGCGCGAGCGCGGCTGCGGTGGATTCAATCCTCGGCTGCAGGGCTGGATCACTGCCTGACTCCGTCCGTGATCGCGTCGGATATTTTGGTGACGAGCGCGTCGGGTTTGTTTGCCGATCAAGTCGCCGAGCAAACGTTGGCGCTGTTGCTGGGTCTGCTGCGCGGTTTGCCGACTTTCTTTCGCGCGCAGCAAGCGAAAGAGTTCATCCGCCGCCCAACGCGAGACTTGCATCGTACGACCATCGGGATTGTCGGCTTTGGAGGCAACGGGCGGCGGCTGGCAGAATTGCTTGCGCCGTTCAAAACGCAAATCCTGGCAACGGATGTTTTCCCCGTTCACAAGCCGCCGCATGTCGCCGAGTTATGGGCGGCGGATCGGTTAGACGAATTGCTGCCGCTGGTCGATGTTCTCATTCTGTGCGTGCCGCTGAACGAAACAACTCGCGGTATGATTGACGCGGCGGCTCTGTCGAAAATGAAACCGGGCGCTCTGCTGATCAACGTGGCGCGCGGGCCGGTCGTTGTCGAGGCCGACCTTGTCGACGCGCTCGCATCGGGCTACTTGGGCGGCGCCGGTTTGGATGTCACGGAAATCGAGCCGCTGCCCGCAGCCAGCAAACTGTGGAACTTGCCCAACGTAATCATCACGCCGCACGTAGGTGCTCAGTCTGCTCGGCGCAACGACGACGCCACCGATTTGTTTTGCAAGAATCTGCGCCGCTATCTGCAAGGCCAGCCGCTGATCAATCTGGTCGACAAGCAACTCGGCTTCCCAAAACCGGAAGCCCGCGAGTTGGTGGCGGATGCTATCAACGCCTAACATCGATTGTGGGGGACGTTTCTCACGTGCCTTCTCTAGACGCAGGCTTGCCTTCGTGCTTATGATACAGCAACCAGAGGCTCGCTCTTTGAAGACGGAACTAGCGACCGAGGTGCACGCCATGCTTACGACGACTACCCGGCACGACTTGAATCCCACGATCACACAGGGAGGCAAGCCGGCCGTCCACGATACGAACCAACTAACGTCACGATATCAATCGCTCATTTCCGGGCGGCGGCTCAACTGGACCTCGCACCATCGATTGCTAAAGTTACTCGGTGCGGGCGGCCAGGGCGTCGTATATCTGACCAATCTCCGCGGGGCCGACAATTTTACGTTGCCGGTGGCGTTGAAAATCTTCTCGCCCGAACGCTACGAAGACTCGCGCAGCTACGACGAAGCAATGGGCCGCATTGCCCGCGTCTCCGCGCGTGTGGCCCAGATTCAGCAGGACAATTTGCTGGACGTCCACAACTTTGTGGACCGCAACCGCATTCGCATGATGGTCATGGAATGGGTTGACGGTTACGATCTGCGGCGGCTGCTAATCAACGCGATGTTAAAAAGGGTGCAGTATCGCGTGAGCGTCCGCCGCTGGGAGTACATCAACCGCGTGATCGTGACCGAAGGCCCCGAGCAACCGCGGCTGAAACCGGGTGTGGCGGTGGCCATCGTGCGGGATTGTTTAGCCGCGCTGGCCGCGCTGCATCGCGGCGGCGTGGTGCACGGCGACATCAAGCCGTCGAACATCATGCTCAAGCGGACGGGCAACGCCAAGATCGTCGACATTGGCTCGGCCTTCGAATTAGACGATCCGCCGCTGCAGCGCACCTGCACGCCCACCTACGCCGCGCCGGAAGTTCTGGATGGCGACGAGTGCACGCCGCGCAGCGACTTAGCCAGCCTCGGCTATGTGCTTGTCGAATTGCTGGCCGGCTGTTCGGCATTCGCCGGCCTGAATTCTTATCCGCAGTTGATGGAGGCCAAGCGAATGCTGCCTCATCGGCTGCCCGCAATGATGCCGTCCGAGGTCGCCTGCAACGAACTGCTGATGAGCTTCTGCCGCGGCCTGATCGCACCGGACCCCATGCTGCGTTTCGTCAGCGCCGAAGCGGCGGACCTGGTGAAAGAAGGCGCCGCCGCGTTTCACCGTCAACTCGTCAAAAGCGATCTGGCCAGCGAATACGAAAACGAAATCCGCCTCTGGCTCTCCGAACTTAAAGAAATCGACGAACAAGATGACTTGAGCGAGACGGAGAAGAAAGGCTGAACGCTTGACTCACTGCGCGGCGTAGTTGAAAATCCGCGTGTGATCGCATATCGCTTAATCGGAGAGACATCATGGAGCCGAGTGCTGTGTCTGTTTTCGACCTGAGCCCACCAGAGAAGCTTCAACTGGTCGAAGACCTTTGGGACGACTTGGCCTCTACGCCCGACAACGTTCCTGTCCACGACTGGCAGAAAGAGGAGTTGGCCCGACGAAAAGCCAACTTGACCGCTGACCCCGGCTCGGCGCTTTCGTGGGAAGAAGTCAAACGCCGCGTAAGAGGCCGATATGGGCGCTAAACTCAATGTCGCGCCGGAAGCGGAACAGGATATTAGCGACGCATACGTCTGGTACGAGTGCCATAGGACCGGATTGGGTGAAGAATTTCTTTCCTGCGTCGATGCCTGCATTCAACTAATCTGTCGCATGCCGGACATGTATGCCAAAGTGCCCAGGAGATTGCATATGGCTCGTGAACGGCACCGCGCAAACGGACCAAGAAAAACAACTCGCCGCAGCGTTGACACCCGTGAGCTCGCGCCCAGAGGCTAATCCACGAAACCTCCTTTCATGTCAGAGAAACAGTTGGGCCCATACCGGATCACGGGCGTGCTGGGGCGCGGCGGAATGGGGACCGTGTTCGCCGGCACCGATGACCAGTCGGGCACGCGGGCGGCGGTCAAGGTGTTGTCCACGGCCTACGCCGACGACGAAAACCTGCGCCAGCGTTTTGCGGCCGAAGTCGAAACGCTCAAGAAGTTGAAGCATCCGAACATCGTCGAACTGTTTGGTTACGGCGAGCAGGACGGGCATCTGTTCTACTCGATGGAGTTGGTCGAGGGCCGCAGCTTGCAAGACGAAATGCAGGCCGGCCGGCGCTTCGAGTGGCGCGAGGTGGCACGCATCGGCATCGACGTCTGTGCGGCGCTGCGGCACGCTCACGACCGCGGCGTAATCCATCGCGATCTGAAACCGGCGAATCTGCTGATGCCTCCGGACGGCCATGTCAAACTGTCCGACTTCGGCATCGCCAAACTGTTCGGCGCCTCGCACATGACCAGCGAGGGCAGCGTGCTGGGCACCGTGGACTACATGGCTCCCGAACAAGCCGAGGGCCTGGCGGCGACCGCGCGCAGCGATATGTACAGTTTGGGCAGTGTGCTGTACGCGCTGCTGACCAGCCGCCCGCCGTTCGCATCCAAGTCGCTGCCCGAAGTGCTGTATCGTTTGCGGTCTGAATCCCCGCCGCCGCTAACGTCACTGGCCCCCGACGTGCCGCGCGAAATGGTCGACATCGTCGATCGACTACTGGCCAAGGATTCTCAGCAACGGATCGCCACGCCGGTGGCCGTGGCTAAGCGGTTGGAAGCGCTGCTCGTGGAAATGGGCAACGAAGAACTACCGGCTGTCGAAGCGGACGATGAGGACGGCTTCGTTGTGTCGGACAAGACGGTCACAATCGACGACGTTAAAGACGCTGGTGCGGCGTCATCAGCCGCGATTCGCCCAACCATGTTCTTGCCAGCAGGTGAACGCGGCGAGTCCGAGCAGCCTTGTCCACGCGACAACGTTCCAGCCGGTGCAGAAATCGTCGTTCGAGCGGGGGCGGAATCCGGCGACGACGATTTGAAGCTCGCACCGCCCGCTCCGCCGGCAACGCACTTCAAGACGGTGACCGAACACGAGCGGCGGCGCGCTTTGGGCGCCGCCGAAGATGACGACGGGCGGGGACACAACTGGTTGGCGATGGGACTCATGGCTTTGCTAGTGGTCGCCATCGGTGTCACCGCGTGGTACTTCTTGCAGCCGCTTTCGGCAGACGATTTACATCGAAGGATTCTAACGGCCGGCCAAGCAGATGATCCGCAGCGGTTGACGGAAGTGACCGGCGAGATGGCCGATTTTCTCAAACGTTTCCCAAACGATCCGCGCGCCGGCGAAGTACGCCAATATCAAGAAGATTTGGAACTGTACCAGTTGCAGCGCCGTTTCGAACTTCAAGCCCATCGCCGCGGTGGAGCGCGCGGCTTGTCCCCCGTTCAACAACTTTATCTCGACGCAATTCACCTAGCTCCCACCGATCCCGAAACCGCCGCCGCCAAGCTGCAGAGTTTGATCGATGTCTTCGCGAGCGTCGAGAACGACGCCGATGCCGAGCACTGCGTCGCGCTGGCTCGCCGGCAACTAGCGAATCTGGACGCCGCGATCGCGCAATCCAGCGAACAACACCTGCAGCGTCTTCGCGAACGCCTAGCCCACGCCGACCAACTCCGCCCCACCAACCCCACCGCCGCCGCCGCCATCTATCGCGGCATCATCACCCTCTACGCCAACAAACCCTGGGCCGCCAAAATCGTCGATCGCGCTAACGAAGCGTTAAGGGAGTAGACGGCACGACGCCCACAGCCGAAAGCGAGGCGTTTGGTCTCCGCCGAGCGGTGACGCTAACGGCAAAGCTGTCGGCGTTTGACGCGCTGGGCGATGGGTGTCAGTCGGCGGGCAAAACCAGCCAGTGATCGACAGGTGAAAACCAGCCATTTTGAGAAAGGACAGATTCTTCCTACACCATGCCGAGATCGTCCAGATTACCGGCAAGAGCTACCGCTTGCGAAACCAAAAGACGCCGCCAGCCGCCGAGGATGCCCCCGATTCAAAACCAGCCACGAACCTGCCGACCGGATTGTACCACTACCTGTCCTTGGGTAGTGGTACAAGTTGCCGTAGCGGAAGTGGTGACACTTCCGAAGTCTCACGACTTCGGCTACCAAAATGTACCGCTACCTGTCCTTGGCCAAACTTGACAGGCGAGGCGCCGGCAGTCATACGTAGAGGTTGTAATTCTTTGTAAGCGTCTCGGCCCGCGGCTGAGAAATCTTTGGGCGATCGAGCTGTGAAGCAAACTCTGATTGTCGTTTTGATCGGGTTGGTCGTTGCTGCCGCAGGTTGGTTTGGCTACCGGTATATGACCGGTCGGTCGCTGCTGAGCGTCTCGTCTGGCGATTCGCCGTCAAATGCGGACAACACAGGCGCCGGAGCGGCGCCGCGCGAAGTGCGGGCGCTGGGGCGGCTGGAGCCTGCCGGAGGCGTGATTGCGGTCGCGGCACTGGTCGGAGATCGCTTGAAGGAGCTGACAGTTGCCGAGGGCGATGTGGTTCAGGTGGGACAGCGGTTAGGTGAGATGGAAAGCCGCCAGCTTCGTGAACTAGAAGAGCAATTGTTACTCGCCCAGATCGCCGAGGCCGAAGCGCGGCTGAAAGCCGAGACGGCGGTTGCTCAAGCCCGCGTCGACACGGCTGCCAAAGCACTCGAGAGGGCACAGCAGCAGGAAACTCAAATCACGGCCCAGCAACAGCAGATCGCGCTCTTGAACGCGACGTTGGAATTGGAACGCAAGAACAGCGAACGGTTGGTCGGTTTGTCGGACGAGATTGTTTCGGAGCAAGAGCGCGAACGTCAGACGCTGCTGGTCCAAAAGGTCGCGGCCGAATTGACCGCGGCCGGCGCGATGCTGCAAAAGATGACACAGGAGAGTCAGTTCGCGGTCGCTGCCGCGGAAGCCGACAAGCGGGCGGCCGAAGCCGGCTTGCAGGCGGTGGCTAGTTCGATCCCCGTCGAGTCGCTGAAGAAGAGTCTGGAGTTGACCCAGTTGCAGAAACAACGTTCGATCGTGACCGCGCCGATCGATGGCACGATCCTGCGGGTTTACACGCGGCCCGGCGAGTTCATCACGGCCAAGCCGATCCTGCACATGGCCGACTTGAAGCGTATGGTTTGCATTGCCGAAGTTTACGAGACTGACATCCAGCGAATGCGCGCGGGGCAGACGGCGTGGATTACCAGCAAGTCACTGGCCGCCAACGATAGTGACGGATCACATTTGACGGGCCAGGTAAAACACATCGGTCAAATGATCTCGACGCCGGAGTTGAAGGCCATCGACCCGCTGGCCCGCGCGGACCGGCATGTCGTGGAGGTACGCATCGAACTGGATAACAACAGCAGCCAGCGGGCGGCGGATTTCGTGAATCTGCAGGTGGACGTGATCTTCAAACCATGAAGACTCCTCTGGCATGGTTGAATTTGCTGCACAACAAAGTGCGGACCATCGTGGCCCTGTCCGGCGTCGAGTTCGCCGTCGTGTTGATTTTCATGCAATTGGGCTTTTTGGGCGCCGTCCGCACGACAGCTACAATTGTTTACAACGGCTTGGATTTTGACATCGCGTTGCGTTCCAAAGAGTATCTGCATCTGTCCGACGCGCGCTACTTCCCGCTGGCGCGCGTCTTTCAGGCCGCCGCGGTGCCCGGCGTGGCCAGCGCCAGTCCGTTTTACATCGACATGAACCAGTGGCGTAACCCAAACACCGGCGAGATTCGCTCGATCCTGCTGCTGGGCGCGAAACCCGATGAGCACGTGTTTACCAGCCCGGAGATGCAACAGAAAGCCGCGCTGCTCGTGGCTCCCGAATTTGTACTGATCGATCGTAAGTCGCGCCCCGAGTTTGGGCCTCAGCGAGGAAAACAGTTCGGCGACGCGGACATCGGCGCCATAGCCGACGTGGGCGGTCAGCGCGTGCGGATCGTGCAGCACTTTGCGCTCGGTTCCGGATTCGCCGGCGACGGCGCCGTGCTGCTGAACGACAGCGGCTTTGCGCGAGCCGCGCCGTGGCGGACTCGTGAAGACGTAAGTCTGGCACTGATCAAGATCGCTCCTGGCGCCAATGCCAACACCGTGGCCGCTCTTCTGCGCGACGTGCTGCCCGGTGACGTCGAGGTGTGCACGCGCGCGCAAGTCGAAGGGCAGGAACGCAGCCGCTGGGTTTGGGACACGTCGTTGGGTGTGATTTTCCTTGTCGGCGTCGTGCTGTCGTTGGTCGTCGGCATGGCGATCGTCTATCAAGTGTTGTCCAGCGACGTAGCGAACCACATGGCCGAATACGCGACGCTCAAGGCCATGGGTTACCGCGACCGATTCCTGGCAGGTGTCGTGCTGCGACAAGCTGTGGCTCTGGCCATCGTAGGATTCCTTCCCGGTGTCGTTCTATCCCAGTTGCTCTATGCAGTGACCAGCTACTTTGCCAACATCCCAATCGAGATGACAGCCCCGCGTCTGGCCGGCGTGTTGCTATTATCCATAATCATGTGTGTAGCCTCTGGCTTAGGAGCCTTACGCAAAGTTCAATCTGTCGAGCCAGCGGAGTTGTTTTAGTTGTCATTGGTCATTGGTCATTGGTCATTGGTCATTGGTCATTGGTCATTGGACTTGGTCATTGGGACTTGGTCATTTGTAGTGTCATGTTTCCCCGTCGCATACCACTGGCTTGGAAGAATCTAACGCACGATCGCCGCCGATTGGCTGTGGCTATTGGCGGGATTGCGTTTGCGGTGCTGCTGATGTTCATGCAGACGGGGTTTCGGTATGCGCTGCTGGACAGCACTGTGCAGGTGATTCACGATCTAAATTGTGATTTGATCATCGTGAGCACGGCTCAGTATGCGCTGCCGGCACAGCAGCGGTTCAGTATTAAGCAAGTCTACCAAGCTCGCGCGTGTGCAGGTGTCGACGGCGTCTATCCGCTTTACATGGAGAACTTTTACGCCGTCTTGAAGCGGCCGGGAGCCAAAGGGCTGCCAATCCGCGTGTTGGCTTGCAACTTAGACGATCCCGTGTTTCGCATTGCCGCTGTCGAAGCCTATCACGACGAGCTGCAGCGAGCGGATACGGCGTTGCTCGACGCCAAGCGAAAGTCAAAATACGGCATTGAATTCGACAGCCAAGAGGGACTAAGAAACATTTCGATAAGACTCTCCGATCGGGCGATCCAACTGGTCGGCACGTTTTCCTTGGGGACGGACTTTGCAAACGACGGCAATCTGATCATGAGCGACCGCAATTTCGCTCGCTACTTTCCCTATCGCGCGTCGGGAAACGATCCGCTGGAACTGGTCGATCTTGGGTTGGTGCAAATCAGCGACGGTGAGCAGATAAGCGACGTGCAACAACGACTGCAAAACATGCTGCCGAAAAGCGAAGGACTATATGTGTTCACAAAGCAACAGTTTGCCGAACGGGAGAAAAACTTTTGGAGCCGCAGCACACCCATTGGCGTGATCTTTTTCATGGGCACGATCATGGGATTCGTTGTGGGCGTGATTATTTGCTATCAAATCATTTATGCCAGTATCGCCGATCATATGTCGGAGTTTGCGACACTCAAAGCGATGGGCTATACCGGACGGTACTTTGTGTCTGTCGTGTTGTTCGAATCCATTTACCTTTCGATACTAGGATTTGTCCCTGGGTTGTTAGTGAGCATAGCGCTGTATGAAGGTCTGGCGTACTCCACCGGCTTGCTGATGAATCCAAATGCGACGCGGGCTGCGAATGTATACTTGCTGACGCTGGTCATGTGCACGGCGTCCGGGTTTCTGGCGATGAGAAAAGTGCTGTCGGCGGATCCGGCGGAATTGTTTTAACGAGGTAAGGATCAAACGGAGGCCATGTCGATGCGCGATCTGGGAACCATGTCCGTGACGGCTGGCGGGTTTTTGGCGGAAGAGAACGGCCGGCGCCGGGAGTGCTCGATCCAAGTTCGCAACTTGCAGCACTATTACGGCGACGGTGAACTGCGCAAACAGGTCTTATTCGACAACAACCTGGATGTGTATCCGGGCGAGATCGTGATCATGACTGGCCCGTCGGGTTCAGGGAAGACGACTCTGCTGACGTTGATCGGCACGCTGCGCTCCGTGCAAGAGGGCAGCTTGAAGGTGTTGGGCAAGGAGTTGAGTGGTGCGTCGCCGGGCGAACTGGTGGCCACACGGCGCGCGTTGGGATTCATTTTTCAAGCGCACAATTTGTTCGAATCGCTAACCGCCTTTCAGAACGTGCGCATGGCGATGGAGTTGTTCAACTTCAGTCAGCGGGAGATGCAACAGCGCGGCGAAGAAATGCTCACGCGGCTAGGGCTCGGGCAGCGGATTCACTACAAACCGGGTTCGCTCTCCGGCGGACAGAAACAGCGCGTGGCCATCGCCCGCGGGTTGGTGCACCGGCCGCGACTGATTCTGGCCGACGAGCCGACTGCGGCGCTGGACGAGGCGTCGGGCCGCGAAGTCGTGACGCTGTTTCAGCAGCTCGCGCAGGAAGACGGCTGCACGATTCTGATGGTCACGCACGACAACCGCATACTGGATGTCGCCGACCGCATCGTGAACATGGTCGACGGGCGGATCAAATCGAACGTGTTCGTGAAAGAGTCGTCGGTGATCTGCGAGTTTCTGAAGAAGTGCCCCGTGTTCTCGCACTTGACGCCGCGAACTTTGAGCGAGGTGGCCGACAAGATGATGTCCGAGCAGTACCCCGCCAACACCGTTGTAATCCAGCAAGGTGACCCTGGCGACAAGTTCTATTTGATTCGCCGCGGATCGGTCGACGTGGTCGCTCAGGTGGGTACGCAGACCGTCACCAAGGCCACGTTGCGTGAAGGAAACTTTTTCGGTGAGGCCGCACTATTAACCGGTGCTCCGCGCAACGCCAGCGTGATCACTCGCGAAGACACGATCCTATACACGTTGGGCAAAGACGATTTCCATGAGGTGCTGGCAGCCAGTGCGTCACTCGAAGAGGAACTTCGCAAGGCGCTGTTTGATCGGCAGTAGGAGGATTGCTATTCGACGACGGGTTCCGGTAGCGGCGGGTCGCCCAACCAGCCATGCAGATCTGTCGAAGGCTGTGGTTGGCTGTCTAAGACAATAGTTTGGCAGGGTATACACGTGAGTTCCGGCGAGCAGTGACCGTAGCCGCACTCGAATGCCAGCAGCCCTTGGGCTTCTTTTAACTTAACCTGCGCGAGCTTCCAGGCCACGACCTGGTGATCTAGTTCGCGCTTGGCACGAATTACGTCCAGCCGCGCGGTCGCCAATTCTGAGGGCGTGGCTTGGCCAATGTTGCGTTTTTGTTTGAGTCGCTCCAGTCCCTGGCGATGGCTGGTGAGCGTCTCTTTGACCAACGCCACTTGACGCAGCCGCGTGTGGATCGTGGCGACGGCGGTGCGAATCTCCTCGGTGGCATAACGCCTTCGATCTTCGTACACGCGCAGCAGTTGGCGGCGACGAACTTCTAACTCGTCATCGCTCGACGCGGGACGCAGAGCCGAACGCATCGCCGCGAACCCGCCGGCCTGGCTACCGAGCGATGCGTCGCGCTCCTGCAGCGTACTGCGGACCGACGGCAAGACCTCAACGTCGAAGTTTGACAGCAGCGTTTGCAAGACCGCCAAATCCGGGCGCGTAGCGAGTCCATGAGCGATCGCGGTTTCCGCGTCGATCGGTTCCACCACGACCGTCAAATCGGCCGCCGGCCAAATCAGCGGTTCATCGCCGACCGGCATGCCCAGCAGCAACTTGAGCTGGCCGTTCAACTGATCCACCGACAACCGCAATTGCGCCAGTTGGTCGAGCAACTGCATTTCCTGCCGCTGCAATTCGCCCGCGTCCGCTTCGACCTCGAGGCCGCGGTCCTTCAACTGTTTGACGTTCGCGATCGACCGGCGGACTTCGTCGAGACTCTCTTGCAACGAATCGCGGCCGGCTTCGGCTTCGGCCAGTCGATAGTACAACTCCAGCGCGGCCGAGGCCGCACGGTTGCGATGGTCGGCCGCGTGTAAGGTCAACAGTTCGACGCTGACCTGCGCGGCCCGCTGTGTGCCTTTTGAACTTTTATTGGACCTTGCCTCGGCTAGCTCTCGTTCTAAGTCAACCAAGTCGGCAATGGTTGCGTATTCGGCGGCGCGGCACTGGCACTCTTCCGGCCGCAGCGACAGATATTGCGAGGACGAACCGGGTTGTTTTAAAGCTGCGTCCACGGCCTGATGGTCCGCGACGCCAACAACGTCGACGGAGACCTGGCCGCGCTGCGTGACGCTAGCAGCGGCGAAGTAATCGAAGTCGTTTGACGGATAGCAATCCTTGGTACAAACCTGCTGCCGCGCGCAGCCGCAAACGAGCCAACTTAGGCATAGCAAGCCGATCGGTGTCAGAATCAGTCGGTGCATTCGTCGTTCGTCGGTTGCGAAACCGCAATTCCCAATGTGTAGGTTGGCCCTCCCAGGCCGACGCAAGAATCGACGGCCTCGGAGGGCCATCGTACGCTGCGCGCAGTTTGCCGCTTAACCTATATCGAGCGCCGACTGTGCCGGTTATTACAATATTTCCGGTTTGCGAGGGCAGGGAAGGCCGATAGCCCGGTGATTTCACGTGCTGGGGTCAGTCGTTCAAAATTCAAGATTACTGGGAAATTGCCATCCTGTAAGTGAAACTCGATGCCCAGCAATCTTGAATCTTGAACGACTGACCCGTGCGCATTGGCGCTCCCCGAACAGCCCGATTACGCGACGGAAGAATCTTTCGCCGGATGCTTGTAACTGCCTGATCGCTGGGATAGAATCTCCCCACAAGGGTGAAGTCTTCTTCCAGCAAGGCTCGCGACTCGACGCCCTCCCAAGGAACCACGTCGCAGGGGCAGCCACCATTTGCAAGGAGGGCGGGGTCGTGCCAGGTCTACACACTCCATTCCAGGCCGATCGACTTGAGCAACTCGCTCAGCCGTACCCCGTACAGAGGGCAGACGTTGGCCAAGTCGAAAACATCCTCTCACCGCAAGCCGGATTTGCCCTTGGAAACGTACGAAACGTACACGCCGAGCTTGCCGGCCAAGTCCATCTGCGTGACGCCCTCTTTGTCGTGCGCGTTGCGCAGTTCAACGGCAACGGCCGGCACCGCCTAATCCGAGCCGATGATCATAAGCAGGTCGCTCAAGCGAACGTCGTACAGGCGGCAGAAGTCGGCCAGTTCGACGACATCCAGCCGCCGCTGCTACTACGTACGCGGAGCGGATACGGCAGTCGGCAGCCAAACCGAGGCCCGCTCGATGAGGATCTCTTGCTGTCCACCAATCCGCTTCAGCGCGGCCTTCAGGTATTGAAAGAAGAGATCGGCCGCTTGAAGTTGGCGAGAGTAAACGGTAATCGCCGTGTTGCGGTCGATGGCCGGCTCGTCGGCCCCGTCGGGCATCCACGATCCGTGCAAAGGCGGTTGTGGAGTCGGTGCGTTGGTTGTACATCCGCCGAAGCGAACATCGTACAACCGGGCCAAATCAGGACGTCGTGTCTTTCGTTTTTTTGCCACGGCCGTTCAAACCTGACGTGTTGGCCGCCACGAACCCGTGGCCCACGAGCGCCTGGAATTGGTGACGATTCACGATCAGTTTTTGGGTCGGCCGGGTATGAAAGGTGCCGCCCAAACGCACCAACAAGCGGACGGCTCGATCGTATTGATCGGTATCTCTTATTTGGACAACCGGCATCGTGCTGCTCCTTGCTCGCTGCTTGGCGGAAACCACCTCCGAATATACACCCTGGCTGCATTGCAGCTACTGGTGATTTTCCATCCGCGTTTGAAGATCGATCCCGCTTTGGGCAGGTTCGCGTTGCCCATCTCTGCGTGTGGCTACTTCAGCCCGACGGAATCCAAAAACGCAGCCAACGAAACGCCGTACAGGCGGCAGAAGTCGGCCAGTTCCACGACATCCACCCGCCGCTCGCCGGATTCACACTTGGAAACGTACGAGGCGTACACCCCGAGCTTGTCGGCCACGTCCATCTGCGTGAGCCCCGCGTTTTCGCACGCTTCGCGCAGCGCCCGCAGGAGCCGCTGGTACGTTCGGGAATGCTGAGATTTTACCATCGTCGGCCGCCGCAAAGTTTTTGCTTGCGGAAGCCTAGGCAGGGCAGGTGCAATTTCCCAAGTTGGGAAATAGCTCACTGTGGCGTGAACGCTCAACCTGGTCGAAAGAACAACGCGAACCAGCGAAAGAGGCGCCCCTGCCGGCTCGTCCAGCAGGTTCGCGAGTTTGAAAGGCTTGGACGCGATGCGACACACCGATCATCCCGACCCCCGTCGGCTCGTGCGACGGGTGAAGGAGTTTGCAGGGCTAGTCGTTGTGTTGCCGTTGGTCGCGGCGTTGAAACTGATTCACCTGCCGCGCGAGGCGGCCTGGCGCTCGAAGAAGTGGTGGAATCGTCCTCCCGTCTTAGCCGATCAAACTCCTTCATCGGCCTGACGTGTAGTTTGGATTTATTGTCGCCGCTTGCATGAAGAAAGGACGAACATGGGCATCTCCAATTGGCTCCGCGCCCGCAAGATCAGCCGCCACCTGCCCGGGTCCCGCCCCAACCAGCGACTATACGGCATCGAGCAGGTTGAAGAACGGATTGTGCTCAACGGCACAGCGTGGTTGACTGTAATTGTCCACGGGGACCAAACCAGTTCAGATCTTCGTTGGAGTGACGATACCGCTGCAGCGATTGTGGCCGATGTCAACTCTTCGCTAAACGTAGACTGTGTTCGACATCAGGCGAATTGGCGTGTGCAACTGTCGCTTAATGATGACGTCAGTGCTATTCGGAATAAAGCTCACGAAGAAATATCTCAGCACCTTGGGGCCATCGACCCTGTTTGCGGTGGATTCTTGGTCGTGGATTGGTCCGATTACGCGACGGCAAGGCATCTTGGCACCGCTGACGACATTGGCGCGAGATTGGGCCTCCTTCTGGGGCACATCATCAAGGATACACATGCGAACCCGTCACTCCCCGACATCTCAAATGTCCACCTAATTGGCTTTAGCCGTGGGGCATACGTTGTTAGCACGGCGGCTGGCGTACTTACGGGAAACGACATTTCAAACGAACCCGGTATCGGCGTCGCTAATGGTGATCCAGTCTTCCCAAATTCAGTCGATGTTTTCGCCGAGTTCACCTCAGCTTCTGGTCCCGGAATTGAACATCCGTCCGTAATCAACGTCACGACCCTGGATGCGCAACGCGCCGGGTTTGACGAGGGCGTTGTTCGTCGATGGGGTGTTGATTGGTGGGAGAACTACTACCAGAGGGAGTTTTTTGGTTTTGACGGTCTTAGTCAGTTTCCAGGCAGGCAACCAAATCTAAACGTGGATATTTCGGCGACGGTCAACGGACACACGTTCGTCGACAATTGGTACACGGAAGTCGTTACACGTGGATCAAGTCAAAATGCAGCAAGTCGGCATCAATTCTTCTTGAGCCACTGGAGCGGTGTGCAATTCACTGACTCGCTCGGAACTCATCGCGTGCAATCGCTACCCTTGTTCCCTCTGCTACAGCAGGCAGGCGATATTTACCCAGCAAAGGGAGATTTTCCCATCCCAACTATCTCTGGAGCACGATCGAATGCGCCATCTGGGGCTCGTGATGATTTTGCGAACGCTCCGGTATCGGCGCAACACTTGACGTTGTCCGCAAGTTTAAGTACGTCAATTCCAGGTGCAATTGAATACGCGTTGGATAGCGATTGGTTCAAAGTGCGTACCGTTCGTGCTGGAAACCTTAAGGCTGAAACAGGGACAGGCCAAATTGGCAGCAACTTAAGCAACTATCTGGCTGTGTACGACTCTAACTTGAACCTGATCGACGCAAGAACTGCGAATGCGAGCGGTCATGCAGCGCGAGTTTTCTTACAGAATGTACAGGCAAACCAAACGTATTACATTCGCGTCGCGGGTGTCGGAAACTCGACGGGAAGTTACAAGTTGCTCGTGAGTCAACCGGAAAGCAGTAGTTCAGGCGGAGATCCTGTCGATCCAGCGGACAATGTAGCGCCGCCGCGAGTTTTCCACGACAGCGCCGGGCAGAGCTTCCCGCAAGCTCGCCCGGTGGCTCTGAGTTCTATCAACAAAGGCGACGACGTTGGACGTATCGAGCCGACCGACGACAAGGACTTTTATCGATTTGTCGTTCAAGCAACAGGCAAGGTTGAGATCGATGTAATCCCGCAAGGCGGTTTGACGACGCTGGTCACGTTCTACGACGACCAGTTGGATCAAAATGGCGATGGCCAGGCTGACGGTGTTGACTCGGATGCATCGGACAGCGCGGATCGCATCAGTCATCTGGCTTACAATGTCGTCGCGGGTGGAGTTTACTACGTAAGCGTCGAGTCGAAGGATCAGAACTCGACAGGTCAATACGAGTTGCACATTCGGCCCCGCGATCCAAACAATGTGCCGGGTAACAGCGGAACGGATGGACCTCCTGGACCGCTGCCCGGCTGGGGCGGCGTGCGCGGAGTGCAGATTAACCTCGACTCGAATGGCCAAGGCGCTTCGAGGGGCAGCATTGACGATCCTGCCGATGTGCGGTGGTTTCAGGTTGACCGGGCTCAGGCGGGGAATATGGAGGTGACGGTGTTGCCGGTCAACGACGACCTGCAGCCGTTTGTGACCGTCTTCCGCGCCAATGGCGGCGGGATTGACACAGATACCGGCGAGTTCGACGGCGAGGCTCGGGTTGGCTTCGGCGTTGGGCAAGGCGAAAGAATCATCGTCGCGGTCAGCAGCCACAATGGGCGCTCGACCGGCGGCTTTACGCTCAACCTTTCGCAGCCGACCAACCTGCCGGACGACGACGTACACGACTTCGGCGAAACGCCGCGCGATTTGAGCGCGCAGATCACACAGGAAGGAGACGGTTCGTTCCGTGCTCGGATCGAAAATGCCAACGATAACGATTGGTTCGTGATGCCGATTCGCGGCAAGGGCTACTTCACAATCGAAATCGTCGCGCAGGACAGCGCGGTTGTTCCGTTTTTGGAATTGAATCGCGACGGCACGAGTGGTGGATTCTTCGAAACCGACGATGGCCGGGATGGCAGAGCAAAGATCACGTTTCTGCCCGGTTCGGGACAAACGCAACTGTGGGCCAAGGTGTCTTCGGTCGATGGCACGCAAGGCAGTTATACGCTGAACGTTTGGCGAAGCCAGAACCCGGACGATGATTTCCCCGACAGCGGCGGCGTATTCCTTCAGGCGCAAAGGCTGGCTGGCGGCGGGCAGATTTTCATTCCGGGCCGTATCGAACATCCGCAGGACAGCGACAACTTTCACTTTCGCCTGGATGTGCCCGGTCCCGTGGTCATGCAAATGATTCCGTTGACCGAGGGATTCGATCCGTTCTTCTCCCGTGCGCGGCAACACGCTGATCCGAACCAGCGGACCGGGACGTCGGGCGGCGGCAGCGGGCGCGGCGGGCGGGCGTTTGAAATCCTGCCGGACATTCGGTCCGCACCGGACAATTGGCTGGTTGTGGATGTGAAGTCCGGCGAAAACAGCCGCGTCGCTGCCGGCGATTACATCTTGCACGTATGGCAACCCAAGAGCGCGGGCGACATCGACGCCGACACCGTGGGCATCGAAGCCTCACCGATTTTACTCGATGGAACAGGTAACGGTTCTCTGCCCGGTTATCCCAACGGTTCCGATCCGCCACCGGCGCTAAATCATGTGGGTGACAAGGACGTGTTTCAGGTCCGCGCCGCCAGCGACCGGCCGATTACGTTCAGCGTTAGCGGTCGGGATACATTCTTGCGCATCTACGACGCCAGCGGCCGAGCCATCGCCACCGACCACGCGAGCGGCCCCAGCGGCGCGAGCCAAATCACGCTTGACGCCAACCGCGGCGACTTATATTTCCTTGAAGTCACTGCCTTCAACGGCACTGACACAGGCGATTACAGCATTCAAGTCACCCAGCCGACCGACGATCATCCCGACGCGCCTATTTTCGACCCCAAGGAAGGTCAAATCCGCGATGCGACACCGATCGGCCTAGTTACGTCCAACTATCGAACCAACGGCTCGGCACAGGTTGTCAACGGCGCGCTCCGATTGACCAACGATGCGTTTCAAGGTGGGACGATTTGGTTTGATCCGTTGCTCTCGTCCGACCGTTTTACCGCAAGCTTTGATTTTGAACTGAAGAACCAGGGCGGGATTGGCTGGGGCGACGGATTCACGTTCGCTGTCGTCGATGCCGCAATCAATAACAACCAGTCCATCGGCCGTATCGGTGGCGACTTGGGTTACGCGGGGTTGTCCGGTTTCGCCATTGAATTTGACACGTACCACAACTTCGAACATGACCCCGGCTACGTCCATGTCGGCTTAGATGTCAATGGCAGCGTTACATCAGTTGCGGTGAGCAACGCGCTGCCGTTCAACATTTTGGACACGGGAACGGTTCACGCGGAAATCACATACAACCAAGGGCTGGTGACCGTAGCACTTTCCAAGGCGGGCGTGTCGAAAACGACCGTGCTGTCCGCCGTGGTCCCTGAAAGCGCAAGACCGACGACTGGCCGTGTGGGCTTCACGGGCGCGACCGCCAGCGCGTTTCAGAGGGTGCTGGTCGACAACTTCAACTTCACAGTCAACGGCGGCAAGCTCATAAGCCAGAACTTCGACGGCAACGGCTTTGGCCGAAGTGTTGGGCGAATCGAAGTTGTAGGGGACCGTGACTTATTCCAAGTTCACTCGACTCAGCGTGGACAGCTAACCGTGGATGTTGCCACAACGGACCAAATGCTGGATACGTTTCTGCGTATTTACGACAGCCGCGGGAACTTGGTCGCCATCGACGACGATGGAGGAGACGGGCGCAACAGCCACGCGACGTTTACTTCGTTCATGAACGAGACGTACCTAATCGAAGTCTCCGGCTACGGCGATAATTCGGTGGGCAGCTATCAAGTCACCGTGGCAGCGTTGAAACTTCCGCTGGTCACAACCGTGGGCACTTTCGACGCCTTCGAAGGTTCCCTGCTCGACGAAAACAAATGGACGACGGAATTGCGCGGAAGCTCGATCGTTGACGAGAATAACGGCGTTGCGCGTCTGAGCGCGCAAGGCGTCGGTGGTCTCGCGGGCGATTCCGCCAAGCTCTCGTCGCGACCGATTGTCGATGGAAATGTGGAACTCGACTTCACGGCCGATCTTGGCGCCGGCAACAACGTCGGCATTCTGGAGTTCAATAACGCAGATACCTTTCTCCGCCTGCGGCTTTTCCCAGACGGTGTTGGCAATATTGCGGCAGTCGTTGAATCGATCGGATATGCGCAACTTGCAAACGTGGGACCGCAGACCCTACACGCTGGCGCAACGTACCGCTTGCGGCTCACACAGTCCACTTTGCAAACAACACTCTCTCTAAACGGGACGGAGTTGGCACGATTTGCCGGGCCGCTTCGTGCGGATTCGCGGCTATCCACGACCGTGTCCGCTGTCCCGATTGCGTCCGAAACGTACGTTCTTTACGACGATTTCGATGACCGCATCATCAACACTGGGAATAAGTGGAACATTTCTGGTGTGGTCACCGAAGACGGGCGTTTTGGCCTTGTCGGGCGAGACGATAGCGGCAACCGCTACCGGACCGAAATTAGCACGGCCGGTAAGTTGAACACATCTCCGCCGGGTCAACCGCTGTCGCGCGTCCGCTGGCAGGTCGTCGGAAACTCCGATAATTGGGGGCGTGACAATCAAGTCGGCATCAGTGACGGATCGAACAAGCTCTATCTAAACTTTGGAAAGACCTCTGCTGTTATTCGCCAAGCGGGCGGATATTACGGTACCGCAACAGATCTGACGACCCAATTCACAGTCTTCGAAGGTAGTTCGGTCGAGTTCAAACAGATCGGAGCGAACATCGAAGTCTATACCGACAATCAGTTGCGACTTCGGCTGTCGGGCAAGAGCATCCGAAATAATTCCTTCTTCTTCGCACTCAAGGAACCGCCACCGGTTGGCACGACGCTTGAGGGTTTTGGAATCGACAATCTGTTCGTTGGGAAACTGAACACGGCCAGCCTGACGATCGATAATGTCGCAGGTAGTTTCGCCGACGAAGCCCGGCCAATCCTCGTGCTCTACGACAACTTTAACGATAACCTACTTGACTTTGCGAAATGGCACGTCGCTGGGACAGTCGAAGAACAAGGCGGGCGGCTGCGACTGCCCGTGTTCCGCAATTTCCAGCCGGTCACTGGTTATGTATCCACCGCGAACACTGTCGGTGGAACGAACCTGCGCGGTTTCAAGTTGAACTTTGACCGCTCGGCCTCACCAAAGAACCTCGGCACGTGGGACATTCACACGCGCTTCGAGTTGACGAACGGTCAGGATTGGATTCGCATCGGTGGACTGCACAAGCAAACTTTCTTCATCGAGACCGGCGGGGCTTATGGCAGCCAACGCGTGAACGTGACCGTTCCGTCTGCGGAGATCCCCGATGGTCCGTTTGAAGTGCGCGAACGCGATGGCAACATCGAGGTGCTGCACAACGGGATGGTAAAGCTGACCGTCCCCAATCAAACAGTCCGGGCGGGATCGTATTTTACGTTTCAAACGCATGGCAATCCGCACGGGCAGTCAACAAATAACGAGCCACAAGACTTCGAAGCGTCAATCGACAATCTCGAATTCTATGTCGATCCCGTTTCGCCCGATATTCGCGTGGCACCATCGCTGAAACAATCGAGCGACACGGGAGCGTCCAGTTCCGATCACGTCACCAATCAATTGTCGCTCGACTTCGAGTGGACGCCGGGACCGGCGGGTACGACGTACCGCTGGCGCGAAGGGGAACTCTTGGAAGACGGCACGATCGCGTATGGATCGTGGAGTGCCTTGCAAGCGGAGACCGCGGCACAATTCATCTTGCCTCACGCGAGCATTCATGTGTTTTCCGTGCAAACCATCGATCCAAGCGGATTAGTTGCCGGCGAAAGTAGCCGCGCGATTGTCGTGGATATACAAGGCCCGAAGGTCATCCAGCACGCGTCAAGTAACGGCCAGTTTAATAGTTGGACCTTTGTCTACGACGAAGCCATTGACGCGGCCAGCGTTGCCTTGTCTGACGTCGTTAGCTTCGTTGGCCCGAACGGTGACTTGATGAGCGCGTTGACAGGGATTAGCAGCAGCGGTAACACCATGACGGTCACTTTCAGCCAACAGACTTCGCCGGGAACATATCAACTTATCATCGGCCCAGACATCCGCGATTTGGCCGGCAACCTGATGGACCAGGACGCGGACGGGACGGCCGGCGAAGCGTCCGAAGATCGCTTCACCGCTTCGACGAGTTATGTAAATAAGGTGCCGACGATCAGCGACATCGCCAATCTGGCGACCGAAGAAGACACGCCCACTGACCCCATCGCCTTCACGGTCGGAGACATCGAGACGTTGACCGGCAGCTTGACGGTTTCGGTCGTCTCGTCCAACCAGACGTTGGTCCCCGACTCCAACTTGATGCCGGGTGGCAGCGGGGCCAATCGCACGCTGACGATTACGCCTGCGGCCCATCAGTTCGGCACGGCCACGATCACGGTCACGGTCAGCGACGGCGCGGCCACGGCCAGCGACACGTTTGTGCTCACGGTCAACGCAGTGAACGACGCGACGACGATCAGCGACATCGCCGATCTGGCGACCGATGAAGACACACCCACCGACCCCATCGCCTTCACGGTCGGCGACGTGGAGACGCCGGCCGGCAGCTTGACCGTTTCGGTCGTCTCGTCCAACCAGGCGCTGGTCCCCGACGCCAACCTGGTGCTTGGCGGCAGCGAGGCCAATCGCACGTTGACCATCACGCCGGCGGCCAACCAATTCGGCACGGCCACAATTACGGTCACGGTCAGCGATGGCATGGCGACAGCCAGCGACACGTTTGTGCTGACGGTCAACCCTGGAAATCATGCCCCAACGGCCATCACGCTGTCGGTCACGTCGATTGATGAAAGTGTTTTAGGGGCGGTGGTCGGGACGCTGACCGTGATCGATGCGGACGCGGGTGACACGCATAACTTCACCGTCTCGGACAGTCGCTTCGAGGTAGTGGGCACCACGTTGAAGTTGAAGGCGGGCCAGCATCTCGTGCGGGCAAGCGAGTCCAGCGTGAGCGTAAACGTAACAGCGACGGACACCGGTGACCCGCCGCTGAGTTTGCCCGTCAGCTTCACCATTTCGGTTAACGCCAATGAATTCCCGTGGCAGAATAAGAACGACCGCTTTGACGCGAACGGGGATGGCTTTGTGAATTCGCTGGATGTATTCCATCTGATTTCGGAGTTTCGGCGGATTGGCAGTCGGCCGTTGGGGCCGCGGCCGGCGACAGAGTTTGGATTGTACTTGGATGTCTTCGGGGACAACAAGTTCATCACGCTCGACATCTTTTGGCTCATAAGCCGCCTGCGGAATGGACCGCCGAGTGGGGAAGGGGAGATGGGTGGATTGGCCAGTAATGCTGCGGAGGGCGAAGGGGGTGTGGGGGCAAGGGCTGATGCGGCGTTAATTGCTGGGGCAGGTGTCACGCCCTTGCAATTGCAACTGCCGCATTTGAAGGGTCTCGACTTTACCGCCGTGACGCGCGCGGTTGCAAACGGGCCGCTGGCTCCGGCCGGGGACAGTGTGGGAACGTGGCACGTTAATCATCGAATTCCGCGCGAGCCGGCGCTAAGTCACATGCCGTCATTCGGGCACCGATGGAGTCAACGATGGGACGAGGCTTTGTTCGGGCAACGAGACGACAGCCAAAGCATCGAGATTGGCGATTTGGAGTCCATCTTGCCTGACCTAGCTGCGGACGTTGCCGCGGTTTGGAAGCTGGAGTAGCCGAAGTCACCAGACTTTGGCCGGACTTTGTGAAAGCCAAACTCTGGCGAGTTCGGCTACATCCTTCCGTGAAAGCCAAACTCTGGCGAGTTCGGCTACATTCAGTTCGGCGTTGACGGAGAACGAGTTGAGTCGCGGTTCAGTTAGACGACTTAGTTCTTCACCTTCTTGGGCGAGAGTTCCCAGGCCGCCGCGTCTTTCATCGCGGGGAGCAGGCTGGGCAGCGAGGCATGCAGCGGGGTTTCGAGTGTGGCATCCAGTTCGCCGACGAGCTTGTTAAGTGCTGGGGTATCGGTGGCGAATCCGCTTTCGCACTTGAAGGCCACGACGGGCGGGCGGGTCATCCATTGGATGAAGTGTTCGGCGACGCGCTGCGTGAGCCGGCCGTTGTCTTGTTCCAAAAGTTCGTCGAAGAGAAATACAATTTGACAGGGCTTCTTCTGTTTGGCCCACAGGCGGTCGCAGCCGCGCTGCAAGACGCCGCTAAAGCGATGCCGCAGAAAGCTGACCTGTTCGTCGAACGGCAACTCCAGGTAGTGCTCCAGGTCGCCCTCTTCACTGCACAACAGCGGCAGCGCAGTGCCATCCAGATTGACGCCGGCCACGAACCACCGCAGCCGCGCCGTCTCGACGAGCACGATCAGCAGCACTGGTTCTTTGGTTTCCATGATTACTGCTTGGTCGTGTTCTCTTCCACCACTCGGCCGAGCCGTTCCAACAGCGAGTGGCTGGACTTGGCCAGCGATTCGACTTCGGGCCGGCCGGCGTCGTTGAGCGTGCCGTATTGCTGTTCGAGCAGACCTTTGAGCAGGCCCGTGGCTTGCGGCAGGTACGATTGCAATTCGGCGAGCAATTGTTGCCGCGCGATACAGCGTTCGTACTGTGCCGCGGCGCCGCGCAGCACTTCAATGATCTCGTCGGGGTCCCAGGGTTTTGTCAGATAGCGATAGATGCCGCCTTGATTCACGGCGTCGACCACGGCCTTGATGTCGGCGTAGCCAGTGAACACGATGCGGATCGCTTCGGGACATTCGGCGCGGGAGCGATGCAGCAGTTCGACACCGGTCATTTCCGGCATCCGCTGATCGGTCATGATCACGTGGACCGAGCGCTGCTTGAGAATCTCCAGAGCCTGTGCACCGCCTTCGGCCGTGAGCACTTCAAAGTCGCGGCGCAGCAAACCGCGCAGCGAATACAGAATCTCCGGCTCGTCGTCCACTACTAAGATCGGATGTTTTACTTGCGCGGCCATCGGTTGTTCTCGCGATCATTCGGACCATCGTTGCCAATGGAACAACGTCGTTTAAAGGCCAGCCGAAGGCGGCAGCGGCGCGATACGGTCGCCTCTGATGCAGTCGCCTTCGGCTGGCCGTTAAACAATGTACTCTAGTTTCATTTGTTATCGGTTTTAAGCGGCGGTTGCAGCGGCAGACGCACGCGAAACGTGCTGCCTTGGCCGACCGTGCTATCAACTTCGATCGACCCGCCGTGGTCGCGGACGATGCCGTAGGCAATCGACAGTCCCAGGCCGATGCCTTGGCCGACCGGTTTCGTCGTGAAAAACGGCTCGAAGATTTTCGGCAGATGTTCGGCGCTGATGCCGCAGCCGCGATCTTCGATTTCGATCGTAACCGCGTCCGAGCCCGCGGCCGTGCGGACCTGCACACCTCCACCCTCGTCGCTGGCCTGCATGGCATTCAACAGGATGTTCAGGAACACCTGATTGATCTTACCCGGATGACACAGCACAGGCGGCAGCGGTTGGAAATGGGTCGCCAAGTTGAGCCGTTGCTGGCCGATTTCGTGTCGCAGCATCTCGATCGTGGATTGCAACGCGGCGTTGAGGTCGATGGTTTTGAATTCGGCCTCGTCCAGCCGGGCGAAATCGCGCAGGTTCATCACGATGTCGCGCACACGGCGCAGACCGTCGAGCGACATCTGAAACAGCCGCGGCAGATTCTCCTTGAGGTATGGCAGGTCGGCTTCCTGTTCCAAGCGGGCCGCATCGGCGGCCACTTCGGGCGACACGCCGGCTAAGTGATCGCGGAACTCCAGGTACTTGTCCAACACCTGCATGGCCGACGCCACGTCGCGCTGCAGCACCGCCAGGTTGTTTGTGACGTAGGCGATCGGGTTGTTGATCTCGTGAGCCATACCGGCGGCCAACTGGCCCAGGCTGGCGAGCTTTTCACTTTGCACGAGCGCCGCTTCGGCATCGCGCAGCGCACGGTTCTGCGCGGCGAGATCCTGTTCCAGCTTGATGATTCGTTCGCCCTCGCGCAAGCGGACTCGCAATTCGTCGCGGTCGAATGGCTTGGTGACAAAATCGTCCGCACCGGCATCCATGCCCTCGACTAAATCCTCTTTCTGCGATCGCGCGGTGACCAGAATCGTGTACACGTAGCCGGGCCGGTTGCTGGCCCGGATGTTGCCAATCAATTGCAGACCGTCCATCTCGGGCATGACCCAGTCGCTGATGACGATCGGGAAATCACCCTCTTGAAACAGCCGCCAGGCTTCGGCCCCGTCCTTGGCGACCGTCACCTCGTGACCCCACTTCTCCAGATAACTCTGAAGCAGGCGCCGCGAGAGCGGATCGTCGTCAGCGACTAAGACCTTCATCGGCCGATGTCCCTATGTGTGTAGGACGGATTGCCAATCCGTCCATGATAGGCCGGACGGATTGGCAATCCGTCCTACATTTCATCTCACAACCATTTTAACTTCCATGCGACCCCTAACGCCAC
Organism: Pirellulaceae bacterium; assembly: GCA_041744735.1. GTDB lineage: Bacteria > Planctomycetota > Planctomycetia > Pirellulales > Pirellulaceae > JBGTKH01. The sequence continues at coordinate 29,836 of JBGTKH010000087.1, forward strand.
CGCCACCAGACCGATCGCGCCGCCCAGCACGACCCAGAATCCCCATATCGTATCGCCCAGTGGAACGGGCGTGAAGTTCATTCCCCAGGCGCCGAACACCGAGCCCACGATCGCCACGCAGATGGTAATCACGGTCAACGACTTCATCGTCCTGTTTAGCCGGTTCGAGATCACCGTCAAGTACGCTTCCAACGCGCCGGTGACCATGTCGCGTTCGATGTCCAGCACGTCCAGAATTCGCAAAATGTGATCGTACACGTCTTGAAAATAGACGCGCGTATTGGCCGAGAAGAACGGATGGTCGCGGCGCAGAAACACGTGGAAAATCTCGCGCATCGGATACAAGATGCGCCGCAGTTTGACCAGCGTGCGTTTCAGGCGGAGCAGCCCTTGCACGTCCTGCTGGCGAAAGGCCGTGAACATCTCGATTTCTGTTTCGTCCATCTGGTCTTCGATGCTGTCGATGATCGGAAAGTAGGCGTCGATGATCGCGTCCATGACCGTGTAGACCAGAAAGCCCACGCCCTCGCGCAGCATGGCACCGCCGCGTGTCCAGCGGGCCGCGGCTTCCTCCATTGCCGGCAGGCGGCCGCGATGCACCGACACCAGATAATTTCGCCCAATGAACAGATCGACTTCGACTGTTTCCAGGTTGCGCGGGTCGGGGCCGGGAATCACGCAATAGGTGACCACGAACAGATAGCCCTTGTACTCGTCGACCTTGGGGCGCTGTTGACCACGCGACACGTCTTCCAAAGCCAGCGGATGAAAGCCGAATTCTTCCAGCAGCATCGAGATCTCTTCCTGGCCGGGGTCCTGCACGTCCATCCACACCAGGTTGTCGGCGTCGCGAATGTAGTCGTGGATGTCGGCCGTCTCGACGCCCCGTTCCAAACTTACGCCGCCCATGCAGGCCACGGTCTTCACCTTCGGCGCGTCGGGTGGATGAGCGGTCACTGCAGCGGCGCTTTCAGGACGATGCTCGTTCATACGGAACAGAGACCATTTCAAAAGCCAAATCAGACGAAACTGCGTTCGCCAGAACGCGGATCTTTCCGTATTCATCCGCACTCTGGCGAGTGCAGCGACGGTCTTGAAACGCGCTTTAATTCGACGCGGAAAGCTCCTTGCCAAATGCTTCTAGTGCGAGGCAAAACTGGTCTAGCGCCTGCTCCAATTCGGCCAGCGCTTCAGCGGCGCCCGTCAGATTACTCTCCTGTCCCATGTTTTCCAACCGCTGAGCGATTGTGCGAACCTGTTCCGCGCCGAAGGTGCTCACAGCTCCCTTGAGCGTATGCGCGGCCCGTTGCAACGTCTTGGCATCGTCGCTCGAAATCGCCTCGCCGATTTCGCTCCGCCATTTTGGCAATTCCTCGAAGAACGTACCAATGATTTCCTGTAACAACGGGCGATCGCCGCCAACTGCATCCAGCGCCTTGTTTTCGTCGAATGCAGGTTCATCGGGCGAAGATTGTGATACCGTTGACTCACTCTGATTGCCTTTGAAATCGGCCAGACTCTCCACCGCCTCGAACAGCTCGGTTGGTTGCAACGGTTTGGAAATGTAGCCGTCCATGCCGACGTCCAAGCACCGCTCGCGGTCGCCTTTCATCACATGGGCGGTCATGGCGACGATCGGCACGTGACCGCCGGTCTCGCGTTCTTTGGCGCGAGTGATTTGTGTGGCCTCGAAGCCGTCCATCTCGGGCATTTGGACGTCCATCAGCACGGCGTCGAAATGCTCCTGGGCCATGGCTTCCAGCGCTTCTCGCCCGTTGCCGGCAATGACAACGGAGTGCCCGCGTTTTTCCAACAGCCGCATCGCCAGCTTTTGGTTCACGAGATTGTCTTCGGTCAGCAGCAGCCGCAGCGGCCGATCGCAACGGCCGACGGTGCGGCGCGTGGCCGCGGTGGAACGTGCTTGTTCGCTGGGCGACGCATCGATGGCTGTCAGAATCGAGTTGAGCAGCTCGGCCCGCTTGATCGGCTTAGTCAGATAAGCTTCGACGCCCAACTGGCGGCAGCGTTCGGCGTTTTCGCGCCGATCGGCCGACGACAGCATCATCATCGTCGCGCTCACCAGTTCCGGGTGCTCTTTAATCTTCCGAGCCAACGTGAAGCCATCCATTTCCGGCATCATGTTGTCCAGCAGCACCAGGGGGAATGGTTCGCCGTCGTTGTGTGCCTGCTGCAAAGCGACCAAGGCGTCTTTGCCACTTTCCACCTCCGTCGGCCTCATGCCCCAGTTGATGAGCAACTCGTGCAAGATGCGGCGATTCGTTTCGTTGTCATCAACCACCAGCACCGGCATGTCGCGCATTTTTCCCAGCACGCCGGGTGCGCGGCGCGGGGCCGCATGCTTTGGCACGGTGAACCGCGCAGTGAAATGAAAAGTGCTCCCCTTCTGCTCTTCGCTTTCGACCCAAATCTGACCGTCCATCATTTTGATCAGTTGCGAGGAGATCGCCAGACCGAGCCCGGTACCGCCGTACCTGCGCGTGGTGGACATGTCGACTTGCGAGAAAGCTTTGAACAGCAAACCCATCTTGTCCTTGGGGATGCCGATGCCGGTGTCGGATACGGCAAAGTGCAAGTCCACATGTCCGTTGGATTGCGTCTGTTTGGCGACGCGCATCACGACTTCGCCTGCGGACGTGAACTTGACCGCGTTGCCCATCAGATTGACGATGATTTGCCGCAGCCGGCCGGGGTCGCCGACCAGTGCGTCCGGCACGTCGGACAACACGTGGCAGGCCAGCTCCAGTCCCTTGCCGTGAGCCCGCACGGCCAGCGTGTTGACCGTATCATCCAAGTGATCGCGAAGGTTGAATTCAATCGGTTCCAGGTCCAGCTTGCCGGCTTCGATCTTCGAAAAATCCAAGATGTCGTTGATCACCGCCAACAGATAATCGGCCGACGACTTGACCATCTCCAAATACTCGCGCTGTTCGCTGCTCAAGTTCGTATCAAGCGTCAACTCGGTCATGCCGATGATGCCGTTCATGGGGGTGCGAATTTCGTGGCTCATGTTGGCCAGGAACTCGCTCTTGGCGCGGTTGGCGCCCTCCGCGGCTTCCTTGGCGGCGCGCAGTTCGTCGATCGCTTGTTCCAGTTCCGCGGTGCGCTCTTCGACGCGCCTTTCCAGACCGGCGTTGAACTCGCGAATCTCCGCTTCGGTTTCCAATTGCTGAGCGATATAGGCCTGAATCGCAGCCGCCATGCGTTCCATGCTGCGCGCCAGATCGCCCAGTTCGTCGTCGGAGCGGACGTCGATCTCGGTCACGGTTTCGCGATTCGCAATCCGTGCGGCGGCTCCTTTCAAAACTTCGATCGGCCGCACGATACTGCGGGTGGTCAAAAAGCCGATGCTGCCCACAACCAACGTCATCAGTACAACGACCAGCGACGACACACGAATCACGCTGACGTACTGAGCCTGTGCGTCTTTGTAAACCTTGTCGGCGTTGTTGATTTTCACCTGCATCCATTCTGTGAGCTGCTCGTTCACTTTCTCGAATTGCTGCTGTTCCGCGCCGGTCGCGTTGATGAACGCCTCCTCGCGGTAGCGATCCATGGCCTTTTTCACAGTGACATCCTTGATCCGCTTGTATTGATTCCACTCGTCGAGCAACTCTTGAAACGCCTGGCTTTCGGACGGATCGCCGGTGCCCACTTCCCACTGTTTCAGTGTGCCATCCAATGTGGCGGTCAACTTCTCTTGTTGCTGCTTCAATTCTTCTTGCAGTTTTGGATTGGGCGCCATCACGATCGACAGAGAAAGCTGCCGCAGTTCATTCAGCGGATTGGTGATCGTTTGCGAGCCGCGGCGCACGTCTTCCGCGGTCGTGTAGACATCGTTCACCCACATGAACGTCTTGCTGGTGTTGTACACCCCATAAATCCCCATGCCGGCAAACGCGACGACGGAGATCCCAACCAGCCACAGCAGCTTCATCAAGACGCCGCGGTGTGTCATCGGTTCTCTCCTGTTACGGATTGATGAATGCGAGTGATTTGCACCGGCCGCGTCAGGTTTGGCGGATAAGGTCCTTTGCGCACCGACCAGTGTTGGTCGGTCACCTGGATTTTCCACAGCGGAATGCAAGCCATCTTGTACGGGTGAAACACAACTTCCTTGTTGACCGCGAACACCTTGTTCGGCGTCGGCACGAACAGCATGTAGGCCTCGTCGTACGCGCGG
>JBGTKH010000088.1:0-33468 GCA_041744735.1 Pirellulaceae bacterium
GTCACGGTCGACCAGCACATTGCCGTCGGAGATGTCGCGATGCAGGTAGCCGAACTGGTGAATCGATTCGATCGTTTGCAACACTTGTTGAAATAGGTTTGTCAGCCCCTCCGTACGGTGTTTTTTGTCTCCCGCGAGGGATTCTGCCGCGAACTTTGTCACCCGCTGGCCTTCGATGAATTCCATCACGTGGAACGGTTGGATCGCCTTACGGGTTAACGCCGATGCGGCTTCGACACTGTAGAAGTAGCGCGGCACCGCCGGGCATTGTTGCAGTCCGGCCAACATGCGGCGTTCGTTCTCGAAGAAGTTCGTCATCGGGATCGAATCGCCGTTGCGGTGCAGCACCTGCTGGTCAGGACTCTTGTAAACCTTCACGGCCACGATGCGCCTCGAAGCGGTTTCCGTGGCTTTCAAGACCACCGCCGTAGCGCCGCGATCGACTTTGCCCTGTGACAGGCTGCCGTGAATTTCGATGCCGCGACGTGTAAGTTCCTTCAGCGTGGTCGGCCAGATGTCGCTGGTCGGCGTGTAGTTGGGGTCGAGTGCCGTGTTGTCGAAAAGTCCCATGATGGCCTCGTTATGCAAGTGATCAACCCATTAGAGTACCACGAAGTTTTTGTAGTGCCTGCGTGTGCCAGCGGTAGGCCGTCGGCTCCGAGGCTTTCAAGTCGGCGGCAATCTGCGGCATGGTCATGCCCGAAACATATCTGTGCCGCATCAGCATCGCCAGCTTTTGCAAATGTTCGTCGTCGGATTGTTGCCACTGGTCCAACACGTCCAGCACGTCCGCCGGATCGATCGTGATCTTGTCGGCAAGGAAGCGTTGCTCGACTTCGACGGCGAGCTGGTCATCAAACGAATCGCGTAGCTTGTCTTCGTCGAGAGGTTCCTGTTTTTTACGACGCCGTAAAGCATCGCGGATGTCATTGCTGATCACGGTCGAAGCATAGTTTCGCAACTCGATCGCTGAGTCTTTCTTCCAGAACGGATCATCGACTTTCGACTGGACTTGTACGAAAAAGTCGCTGACCAATTCGGAATAGCGAAATATCGCATCGTTTGAATGAAGCTGCTGCTTCGCGGGAGCCGATTGGATTCCCTTGCCGGGAAACCGCTTCGCCAGCACGGGCCTCAGTGTTTGGCGGAAGTAGCGTTCGACCAGGATCAGACACTCATTGCGAATTGCCTTTAGTTGCGCAGCCAACAATTCGCGATTCGCCGTTTCGCGTGTCTGTGAGATCGCCAACGCTGCTTCGCGTTGCCGGCCCAACAGAGTTGCCAGCCGTGTGGCGTCATCTGCTTCCGACATGTCGTGACGCTCCTGATTCGAGGTCGGTTTTCGTGATAAGGTCTTCATGGATATTCTAACTGAAGTTTGGTTTACGTTCATAACCGCGTTCGCCAGAACACGGGCCTAACGTCCACCAAACTCCCGCGTTTTGGCGAACAATTTCGTGGGGCAGGTTTGCAATCTGCCGAGGCAGCTTACAATCCTGCCCCACGATGTCGATCCTTACTCCTCGTCCGCGGCGGGTTTTTCCTGTTCGCCGTGAATGCGAATTACCACTTCCTTGGCAGTGACCTTGGTTTCGGCTTTGGCAGCAGCCTGATCGTTGGCAGCCGGAACGTTTGCCGCTTCGGCGTCGGCGGCGTACTTCTTCAACGCTTCCAAGCGGTTGAACGATTGCGTCAGCTTGCCTTTGGAAGCTCGTTGATCGACCGCAGCCACGTCGCGCCGCGCCTCGTTGCGTGCTTCCAATTCCTCGACCTGTTCCGACAGCCGCTTGACGCTTGTTCCAACGTTTGCGGTGGTCGAGGATCGATCGGCGGTCGCACTGGCTACCAGGTCCAACGTCTCGGATTCCATGCGCGCCTGGTCGCGCCGCGTTTTCAAAACGGCGAATTCCTGTTCGATCTCCAGCAAGCGACTCTTCATTTCCGACAAAGCCGCTTCGCCGTCGGCCACGCTGCCCGCCAGCCGCTCGTAGCCCTGCTGCTTGATCCGCAGAGCGTTTTCATCGCGGTCCTGCATCGCGAGCAAGTCGTCGATCTCGTGTTGAAAATCGTTCAACGAGAATTGGGTGCTGATGAACGTGACCTGATTCTGTCCGTCGTCCAGGGCCTTTTGCAACACGGGATAGGCCGATCCCAGCACTTGCTTTCTGCGGCCAATCGACTCGGTCAGCGCCCCGATTTCATTTTGCAGACCTTTCAACTGGTTCTGAGACAAATTCAACTGGACTTGGCGATCGACCAATTGCCGGCGAGCCGCCGTCAGCTCGGCTTGGGCCTTTTCATCGTGGATTACATCCGGGATGTCGTTTTCGAGCGACTTGACCGTGGTCGAAGCCCCGGCTCGGAGATAGCCGAAGAACTCGGAAATCGGCCGATTCGCCACAAAGAACAACACGCCGAGTCCGACGATCCCGGCACCTGCGTAAGTCACTGCTTTCTTCAACATTTCGCACCTTCTTTCTTTCCGCGAGGGTTAGGAGTTTGGAACCGTTTCCGGAGGTGATGCGAACGAGACCGCCGGGAATTCTCACGAAAAGTTCAAGAAAAATGAACAAGGACGCCGCTCTGTGCGCTAAAGCATGCTCGACCGCCTCGAAAAGTTCGGCCTTGAGCGTCGTCATCTGCATGTCCAGCAGACCAATGTCGTCCCGGTGGATGAGCAGGATACCGGGTTCCGGGAACGACACAGACAAGCTTTTCCAGTGGGCGCAGTGCCGGCCGCGGCCGGCCACGTGGTCGATGACACGTGCCTCGGCGTCGTGGAATGTCTTGACTTTGAGCAGCGTGTTGGAGCGTCCCGCTTCGTACTGCGAACGGGGCTGGCGCAGCATGAGCCCCTCGCCGCCGACCGACTCGACGAGGGCGAGTTGCTCGTGAAGATGATCCAGGCCGGTACAGCGCAGTTGCGGCAGCACGCGGGCAAACTCCGGCGGCTGTTCTCCGAACGTGGTGTGCAGCCATGCCGGGCGGGTTTCAAACGGCGCTGCGACCGCTGGCGCGTCAAATACAACGAACCTGATTTGACGCCACGTTGGCGGTTCGTCATGCCGGCGGACGATGCTCACGGTTTGCTGGAACGATTTGCGATCCAGCCACAGTTCGCCGTCCAGCAGTGACTCGGGCAGCATGGCCGTGAACCATTGAGGCGCGTGATAGACGTTGCCCTGCCGCGACAGAAATTGCTGCCCATCCCAGTAAGCCCGGACGCCGTCGAGTTTCTCGCTCATCCACCAGCCGGAAAGATCGCTGCCGTCCTGCCAAGCCTGAGGCCTTTAACTGCTCGTTGGTCCGCTTGCCGAGTGCTTGTTCCAGAAACTTGCTGGCGTCGCGACAAGCAGAACCGCTAAACCCTTTGGTTTCGACACGGGTTTCGCCTGTGGGCGAGACGACGATTTCGATGGTCTTCATGCGGCACCTCCGACATTCACGGTCAGTTTGATCGAGCCATCGGCCAGCGATTGCTCGGTAACGGAGTGACCACGCTTACGGGCTTCGATTTTCGCTTTCTCCACCGCGTAGGCTTGAATAAAGCGGTCGAGCTGCTGCGGGTCGCCCCAATCACCGTCGTAGTTGTCGTAGTGCAGCTTTCCGGTTGCCGTGTCGCAGACGACCGGATAACCCCAAGCGGGCAATTGCACGGCCAGACCGGTCGCCTCGCCACTAAACAACTGCGTCGTGCCGAATACAGGCTCCGGCAGGTCCAGACGCCGGCAGGCAGCATGAACCGCCGCTGGATCGCGGACCTCGGTTTGGATTTGAACAATGTGAGACAAGGTGTGTGCCTCCTTTCTCGTTGTTAGTGTGTTGGATGTAAATGGCCGGCAAGTGGTTCATGTCGGCGTTTGCGGCGCTTCGCTGGCCTGGTGATGTTCCAGTGCAGGCGACGCTGAAAGCGGCGGCAGCAATCGAGGCTGCTCGCCGGCCAATTCCTGGATTAGCAATTCGCTGACCGCGGCATCGTCAGGTGAACTCCGGCCGAGAACATGCAGCACGTACCCATCGGCAGCATGATGTTTTTTCTGTCGAAGCGGTTTTGAGATTCCCTCGTAAGTAAATCAAAGAAACAGAAGTGAGGCAATCTACACGTTCATGCGAACGATGCTCGAACCAGGGGATGAGGTCCTTCGAGAATGAAGAACGATTCTGCCTCCCGGCTGTGGATGTGCGGTGGAGGACCGCCGCCCGGAGGCACGATGGCTTCCCACATGGCATACTTGCCGTCCGTTTCCTCGCCGGTTGCCAGGAAGCGATAAACGTCACCGACGACAGCGATGGTGCGGCCTTCGTTTGGTTTGCGGAGAGTTGGTGGGTGTGTCATGGTCAATTGACGTTCCTCAATGTCTGCTCTTGATCTTGCACGGTCGGAAATTCCGAGCCTCAGTATTAGTAGCGCTGCACGACGCGCGTTATGCCGTCCAATCGCGTGCCGCGCGGGTGCGGAGGCGGTTGGCATCCTCGTCATTGATGAATTCTTCCTTGACGGGATCGAGTTGCAGCTTGCGCTGCAGAATCCAAGCGATGGCGGCGGCGTGACAGGCGATGTGCGAGCGGCGCATGACGTCGGGGTTGGCCGCCGTGGTGCCGCGCGTGCGGATGCAGTCGAAGAAGTTGCGCGAGTGTGCGGAGACGTCCAAGCCGCGCACTCGCTTGCTCGCGTCCGGCAGCTCCTTTTGAAGCGCCGGCGAACTGACCACGATTTCGCCTTCGTCGCCCGTTTCGACCCAACCTTCCTCGCCCACGAACCGCACCGGGCAGGTGCCCAGCCGCGTGATGTAATGCGGCGACCGATCACCGAATGGCATGGCGAGGAAGTCGAGCACAAGCTTTACGCCGTTGGCATAGCGGCACAAGATGTTGTTCTCCGTCGGCTCGTATTCGATGGGCATTGTGTTGTCGGCCTGGTTAGCCCATTGGCACAGGTCGACCGTGTGCGCGCCCCAATCGAGCAGCTTCGCCCCCGAATCAAAGTCCCACTGACCGCGCCAACGGCCGTCGACGTACTGCTGATTGAACGGCCGCCACGGCGCCGGCCCGAGCCACAAGTTCCAGTCCACGACGTCGCGCGGCGGGATCGGCTGTGCCGGCAGCCACGTGTTGTCCAACAGCGGCATGTAGATCGAAGCGTGCAGCGTGTTCAGCTTGCCGAGCTTCCCGCTGTGTGCCAGCTCAACCGCCTTTTGAAAGTTCGGCACGCTGCGGCGCTGTGTGCCCGCTTGAAACACGCGCTGCTCGCGGTGCATCGTATCGGCCAGTTCCTGACACGCAGCGATCGTGATGCCGCAGGGCTTCTCGCTATAAACATCTTTGCCTGCCTTGGCCGCGAGAATGGATGCGGCCGCGTGCCAGCGGTCGCCCGTCGCGACGAGCACTGCATCGATGTCCTTCCGATCCAGCAGTTCGCGGAAATCGCGGTACAGGACACAATCGCTGTTGCCGTAATGTTCGTCGACCAGCGATTTCCCTGCATCGCGCCGCTTCGCTTGCACGTCGGCAATGGCGACACAGCGCACGTCGGCAAACTGCAGCATGGCTTTCAAGTCGTAGGTGCACCGCGGACCGATGCCGATGATGCCCAGTGTTATTTTCTCGCTTGGCGCGACGTTCCCCTCGCGCCCTAACACACGGGCCGGCACAATCGTGGCCAGCGAAGCAGCAGCCGTCGCCGCCGCGGTGCCTAGGAGAAAATTACGACGAGTTGTGTTTGCAGCCGTGTTCATAGACTTAATCTCGCAAGTAGGAATGTTTCAGTTGAGGGTCAAACGGTTTGCCCCGATTCCATCCATGAAGCCCCCGACGAAAGTCGGCGGGAGGCATCACTCCCACACCTAGCCCGCGCGATCAGCGACCGGCGTAAGGAAGCCCCCGACGAAAGTCGGCGGGAGGCATCACTCCCACACCTAGCGAAAGGCGTGACCGCTCCCGCCGACTTTCGTCGGGGGCATCGTTCCTCGATGTACGAAGTTCTCTTGCTAGCGTAATACGAACGAACTTTCAAGCATCCAGCACGAGTCTGGGGCTTGCCCAGCCGGACAAGTCGTTAAATTCTGCGTACGGCTCAAGAACGCTACGACCGGTACCGATAACAGACTTACGCTAGTACCCGCGCGGCGGGTCGCGTTTTGCGATGGCCACGACGGCCATGGGAATTTTCGGAATGGAAGCCGACCATGAGCAGCACACGCACTCAGCCCGGACCGGCCCCGAGCAAAACTCAGCCGGGAGCAACACACGAATCAGCCGATTCTCACGGCCATAAATCGCCGGCAGGCCCGACGAACATACTCATGCGGCTAGTGGATGTTCGTACCGCGAGTGCGAACGACGAGGTCGCCGAGGCATCGGTCCAGCAGTCCGCGAAGCGTTCGTCGGACCAGCCATCGAGCGAATCGTCGGAGGAGCAGCAGACGCCGCGTCGCGCCAATCGATCGTCGTCGTCGAGCAACAAACGCCGGCAGCGCAGCGAGCGGCCGACATCCGCCGGTTGGATTCGGCCGCTGTGGCAAGTGGCCGCGGGGTGCGTGATGGTAATATTGTTCGTCGCTGTTTACTTCGTGCTTGTCGGCAGTCGCACGGGCGAGGACTCGGCCGGCGCGCCGTCGGAAGCTGGCAATTCTGACGACCCGTTGGTGGCCATTGAAATGCCGCCCGAATACTCGATGACGCCAGGGCCGCTGACGCCGTATACCACCGAACCGCTTGCGAATGCTCGCGAACACGGCGTTCGCTTGCAGACTCCGCAGTGGAGCAGCCCTTCGTTAGACGTTCAGAGTGAGGCGGGCAGAGCGCCAGCGCTCAATGCAACGCCGCTTGCTCAGCAGCCAGTGGACAAACCCGCGTATCCGATTGCTGGCTCGTCGGAATCGTCGACGCCGAATCGCAAGTTGCCGGAAGGTAGGACGTTCTACGAGACTCCCAAAGTCGCACAAGAATCGGCCGCGGCTCTCCAGTACACGTATCCGGTCACCGATCCCTCCACTTACTTGTATCCGGCAGGGTCGGACTTAGGCGCGGTCCCCAACCGCTCGCCCGCAGCTTGGCAAGGCGATCCGCGTTACGATTCGTCTGGATCGGGCGGCCAACCGGGCATGGCGACACTTCGAGGAACCATCGAACAACCGCAAACCAGGTCACGCTGATGAGCGCACTAGATCAAGCATTTATCAAGGCGTACGCCAAAGACCCGGCAACCGGCAACACATTGCCACAGGCGCGGTCTCATAGCGCCGCAGCGCATCCCGCCGCCGGCGCCAATCCGTCCAAGGCCGCGGCCGCAGTTCCCGTCGAGCAATGGTACGCCGACGGAGCGTGGTATCGCGTCGAGCAACCGGCCGCTGGGGACGTGGCCGTCGTTGTCCCGCCGCCACACGCCGTGTTTCCCAAAAGGGCCGGCAATGCCGCGCGAGAGCCATCTCGCGCAACACATGTTTCTGCGGAAGCCGCGCCGCAGATCATTGTGGAAGAGGACCCGCCTCCGGCAGAGCGCGCGGCCACTGGCCAAACCGAGACACCGGCATTCATCGATCCGCAGGTGCTAAATACGTCGAGCGAGTTCGTTCTACCGCCCCGTTTGGAAGTTGTTGTCGTCGCGACGTACAACGGTGCCCCTGATGCGAGCGGCAAGATCGAATGCGCGATTGAACCACGAAAGATTTTGCGAGTTGATCCTCCGTCGGCCGCCGTCCCGCAGCCGCACCTCGCAGTTGCCGCGGCGGCTGTAAAGGAAACTTTCGCGACGACCGAAGCTCTGGCGAAGAATGAACAAGCCGCCGATCGAAAGCACTCGGCGAGCCACGAATCAATTGAAAAGTCGCCGCCGTCCGCCGTTCAAGCCGCTGCACCTTCCGCAGCTTCAGAACGACCGCAGGGACCAGCGGCGGACAAGCAGAATACGTTCCGTCCCGTTTGGGAAGTGGAGCGATTTCAATGGCCGCAAGCTTGTGAAGACCTGCTTAGTGTGCATCGCGAATACTTCGAGCATGCGGGTCAGCAACTGCTGGCGGCAGCGCGCGGCGGCCGCAAGCTGCTGGGCATTGTCAGCGCGCATCGGGGCGAGGGCCGCACGACGTTGGCCCTCTGTTTGGCGCGTTGGGCGGCGAGCGCCGGGGTTCGAGTGGCGTTGGTGGACAGTGATTTCGCGAATCCGCAACTCGCCGTGCAACTCGGTTTGCAACTCCCCTGCGATTGGCAGCACGTGGTGGCCGATAAACTGTCGTTGGCAGAAGCGGCCATCGCATCGGTCGAGGACCGGCTGACGCTGTTCCCGCTGAAACCGAAAGCCGCCCACGAACACGTCGACGACACGGATGTCGACACGTCCGCGACGCTCGAAAAGTTGGCCGCCGCCCACGATCTAGTTCTGCTCGACATGGAACCGGTTGCCGTCGCCGACGAAGGGTCAAGCGACGGGGCGGCAGCAAATCAAGCTACGCCGCGTTTCAGCGCCGCCGCATTGGTTGTGCGAAACGCGAGTGCCACCGCGCCGGAACAACTGACGGCTGTCGTCAACTTTTTGAACGGCCGCGGAATCGAAGTTCTGGGCGTCGTGGAAAACTGCGTACCTCGCGAGAGCCTGAAAGCCACTTCATAGACAATCGCGCGAACGGGGTCGGGAATCCTTTTCAGTTTTGGCAAATTTGCGTATGAGAAGTTGGAAACGCAGCTACTGCCAAAACTGAAAAAGACTCCCGACCCCCTTCATTCACTCAAACGACAAACACTGAATCATGTACGAACCCTACTGGCAACTCGACGCGAAGCCGTTTGAGAATACGGCCGACATCCGCTTCTATTATCCGGCCGAGGCACACCAAGGGACGCTGTTCAAGCTGCGTTACGCCATCGAAAACCGCCGCGGCGCCGCGCTGCTAACCGGCGGCGCCGGATTGGGCAAGACGCTGCTGATCCAGTCGCTGGCTCGTCACTTGCCGGAACAATTCACGCCGCTGGTGCACGCCGTGTTCCCGCAAATGCCGCCCGATCAACTATTGGCATATTTGGCCGACGAATTGACCGGCGATCACACAACGGCGACTCCCACCGTGCAACAAAGCGTACACCGACTGCAACGTGCGCTGACCGAAAACGCCAAGGCCGGCAAGCACGCGGTGCTGGTTGTGGATGAAGCTCATCTGCTGCGCGACACGGGTGCGCTGGAAACGATGCGGCTGCTGTTGAACTTCGAGCACGACTCGCAGCCGGCGCTCACGCTGCTGCTGGTTGGCCAAACGTCGCTGCTCCCCGTGCTCGGCCGCATGCCGCAGCTCGACGCCCGCTTGAGCGTCAAGTGCCTGCTGCGTCCCTTCACGCTCGAAGAATCGATCAGCTACATCAGCCACCGCCTCACCGCCGCCGGTGCCTCGCAGCCAATCTTCGACCCGGAAGCGCTGGAAACCATCCACCACCTCTCGCAAGGCACCCCACGCCACATCAATCGCCTCTGCGACCTAGCCCTACTCATCGGCTTCGCCGAAGATCGCCACATCCTCACGCCCGCCCAAATTGAATCGGTCGCCGAAGAACTGCTCTTCGCCACCGCCTCCGTATAGCCGCGAATTGTTCGCAATGACGCGCCGTCATCTTCGCGCGCCGCTATCGAAAACGTTAGGCGGTAGTTGCGCCAGAGGAAACGCTTCCACCTACCGTTATGCCGCAAGATTCTGCTAGAATCCAGAGGTATCCTCGGCACCTCGCCTATACATCGAGCCGTTTGCCAAAGGGTCGCAAACAGTACTGAATCCGTCAAATGCCAAGTGACAAACCCACAAAACTTCGTTGCTTTCTCGCCATACCGTTCACTCGGGACTTTGAGGAAGTGCGAAAAGCCATCAAGACCGGAGTGGAAAGAGCCCGGTTCGAGATAGTTGCGTTTGACGAGCAGCCGGTGACGGGGAGCACAATCCGCAAATCGTTGATGGGAGTGTTGGCACAGTCGGATTGTATCGTTGCGGATTTGACGAATCGCAATCCGAACGTGCATTTTGAGCTAGGCATTGCACAGGCAATGGGGAAAGCCGTCTTTCCGTTAGTACGAATCGATGCGTTCGACCAAATTCCGTTCGACCTCCGCGATATGCAAGCCATCGCCTACGAACCATCGCCTGCCGGACTCCTCCACTTGTCCACGCAAATCACTCGGCATTTAGATGAATTTCGTCATTCGCCGCGGAAGGCTCAATTCGCTTCCGGCGGCCGCGTTTCAACGCCATTTTTTATCGATTGGGACCGCCTTGACCTGTCTGACGCTGAAAACCTCTGCCGCGAGCTACTTAGTCAATTGGGTCTCAGGCGACTGGATTGGTTCAAGGGATCAAGGGAATTTGACCTGATTGCAGAGTATCCGAGAAAAGATCCCGATGGGTTCGAGTATCGTGAACTGTGGGTCGTTTCGATGGGTCGAAATATACCGACGGAAATGTTTCTGGGATTAGCAGATGACGACATCGAGTTATTCGTGCATCGTGCGCTACGTGGGGACGAACGTTTCGAGCGAATGTGGTCAGGTGACGAAAATATCTCTGTTACATTGCTATTGATCGCGTTGAAGGAAACCACTCACCCAGAGGAGTTCGAGATGATCCGTGAGCGACTATCACGGCGCTCGCGGACGTCACGCTATCCGTTTTCAATTCGCGTCCGGTTGTGGGACCGCGAGTACTTAACGACGCTGGTGCAGCAATTCCCGAACATCGGATACAAGTACTTCTCTGACGAAGCACGATCGCACTCCAAGTTCCGAAAGGGTCCTGAGGAATTGTACGAGGAAAATCTGGTACTTTCAGAAAGGCTTGCGACGACAAATGCGGAATTGGAAGACGAAAAAAACCGACGCGTTCGTGCCGAACGTGACGCCGTTTGGAAAGACATTTCGTTTTCTGCCGCTCACAAAATTGGGAACCCCATTTTTGCCATCGAAACGGACTTGGACCCCTTAGCGAAGCGAATTGCCGAGGACCGGAAAGAGGAAGCGGTTGAAGTCGTTGCGAACATTCGTGGTGCAGTGGAGAAGGCAAAGAGTATCGTTGACCAATTCAAGTCGCTAACCAAAGCCCAAGAAGTCAAGCCCGTACCGACTCTACTTCGACCGATACTCGAGGATTGCTGTAAAGTACCGAAGGCCCAAAATGTCGAATGTCGCATCGAATGTCCGCAAGACGTTCGAGTCGTTGGCGATCCCGACCGATTGGCGGAAGTGTTCGATGAGTTGGCATCGAACGCGCTGCATTGGTTGGACAAGTCAAAAAAAGAAATCAAGGTGGAAGTGACGATCCCAGAACTGTCGGCGCTGCCAGCGGCAGTTGATTCGGACCGCAAGTACGCGCTCGTGCGTTTTCGGGACAATGGTCCCGGTGTCAGCTTTGAAAATAAGTCCAGAGTTTTTGAAGCTTTCTTTTCAACATACGACCACGGCACCGGACTCGGTCTCGCGCTCGTCCGGCGGATCATTGAAGGGCACGGCGGCGTAATCCTTGAATCGGGCATTCCAGGGAAAGGGGCGGATTTCGAGATTTACCTCCCGCTCGCCGAGGATGCAAAGAAATGATCGCAAAAATGGCACGAGTCTTGATCGTTGACGATGAAAAAGAAAATCGTGACGCCCTGAAGCGGGCCTTGGGCGACGAGAATCCAGATTGGAAGATTTACGTCGCGCGAAGTGATACTGAAGGCCTGACTAAACTCCGAGATCAGTTGGAAAAAGGGGAACCGATCGACGTCGTTCTGACGGATCTTGTCATGCAGTCGGAGCAGAGCGGGATGACCATGCTCCAAGAGGCGAGGAAGATCGATCCATTGGTTATGGCGATCCTGTTTACCGCGAAAGAGAAGAGCCTCGACCGTTACGCCGCTTTTGACTACGGTGCATTCGACGTCGTCGAGAAGAACATTCGTGGCACTGCCGCAGTGCGTGAAATCAACATCAAGGCAAGAGCCGCATTGCGATACCGAGAGTGGTCGCAGCGGATTAACCTCCTCCGCAGATATTTTGACCCGAAGGTGTTTGACGCGATTGAGAGGGACCCGTCGGTTCTCACGTTGAGTCAGCGGACGATTACCGTTTGTTTCTGGGATATCCGAGGATTCTCGGCCCTGTGTGAAATCCTAAAAGCGCACCCAACGCTCATCGCCGGTTTTCTGAAGGAGTACTGCGAAGAAGCTTCTCGTACCGTATTCCGTCACGGCGGTGTGCTCGACAAATTCATTGGTGACGGTGTCATGGCGTTATTCGGTGTCCTGAATCACAAGGACGACCAAGGCATCGAAGACGCGATCAACGCAGTTCGGGCTGGGCTTGATCTACGCGAACGTTTCGACGTCGTCGTAGAAAAGTGGATGGAGCAGTGGAATCTCTATTCCCCCCAGAACATCGAGATAGGGCTAGGCTGCGGCATTCACACCGGTGAGGTGCTGGTGGGAAATGTGGGAACCGATTTTCGCGATCAATTCACAGCTCTTGGTCCCCACGTGAATTTCGCCGCGCGGATTGAGGCCCGCTCGCAACATGGTCAGATTCTCGTGTCTCAATCAACACAATCGCGCGTCAAGGCAGAATTCCAACTCGCTCCGGAAGGGAAGATCGACAACATCAAGAACATCCCCGGAACGTTTCAGTTGTTTACGGTAAGCGCCGCAAAAAAAACAAAGCCGTAGAGAAACCAAAATCACGTGCGCAACTTGCGGGCGTGAGAGTCGATAACGCGCGATTTGCGCGGGCCATCGGGCGGTCACCATGAATTGCTTTCAACTTCGTGGTATGATGCATTTGCAAACTATTGGTTGCCCCGGATTGGCGTGCACCACGAATTGACATGAATTATCAACTCTCCAACTGGACTCGTCTGGTAAGTCCTTCGCTTGTTGCCGTGGCGCTTGTAATCTCCCTCGCAATGCCGGCGCTTGCTCAAACGCGGGCGCAATTTGATCTAGCCCGCAAGCGGATGGTCGAGGAGGCGGTGATTGGGGCGGGGGTGACGAATCGGCGGGTGATCGACGCGATGCTG
The DNA here is from genome assembly GCA_041744735.1 of Pirellulaceae bacterium. Taxonomy (GTDB): domain Bacteria; phylum Planctomycetota; class Planctomycetia; order Pirellulales; family Pirellulaceae; genus JBGTKH01. The sequence goes on from JBGTKH010000088.1 coordinate 13,014, forward strand.
ATGACGCCGCGGCATGAGTTTGTTGAGGCGCGGTGGCGCACGAAGGCGTATCTGGACATGTCGCTGCCGATCGGAGACCATCAAACGATCTCTTCGCCGTTTATCGTCTCCTACATGACCGAATCGATCGATCCACAGCCCGCGGACAAGGTGCTGGAGATCGGCACAGGCAGCGGCTATCAGGCGGCCGTGCTCAGTCCGCTGGTCAAAGAGGTGTACACGATCGAGATCGTCGAGCCGCTGGGGCAACGGGCCGAGCGGACGCTGAAGCGGCTGAGTTACGCCAACGTGTTTACGAAAATCGGCGACGGCTTTCTCGGCTGGCCCGAACACGCGCCGTTCGACAAGATTATTGTGACGTGCTCGCCGGAAAAAGTGCCGTTGCCGCTAGTGCAGCAATTAAAAGAGGGCGGCCTGATGGTGATTCCGGTCGGCGAGCGGTATCAGCAGACGCTGTACTTGCTGCGGAAGAAGGACGGCAAGCTGGAGTCCGAGACGCTGCGGCCGACGCTGTTCGTGCCCATGACCGGCGCGGCCGAAGACGCTCGGCAGGTGAAGCCCGATCCGCTCAACCCGCAAGTGATCAACGGCGGATTCGAGGAGCCGGCCGAGGGCAAACAGTTTGTGCCCGGCTGGTATTACGAACGCCAAGCGACGCTGACGATGGACAACCTGGCGCCCGAGGGAAAACATTACGTCACGTTCCGCAATCGCGAAGAGGGCCAGCCCGCTCATCTGATGCAAGGCTTCCCCATCGACGGTCGCAAGATCAGTGAAATCGACTTGTCGGCGATGGTCAAACACGACAGCGTAGTCCACGGCCGCGAGCGCGACGAAATGCCGCTGGTCGCCATCTCGTTCTACGACGAAAGCCGCGCCGACATGGGCACCGTCTGGCTCGGCCCCTTCCGCGGCACGGCCCAGTGGCACCAAGTCAGCCAACGTCTGCGCGTCCCCGCCCAAGCTCGCGAAGGCATTCTGCGCATCGGCCTGTTCGGCGCCACCGGCGAAATCTCCTTCGACGCCGTGCAGATGAAGGCCATCTCGCGATGAGTTTCTTGCTCGTTGTGCCCGCGGCCGGTATGTTGATGGGGTCGCGTAACGATGTGAAATTGCATTGGGCTAAGTAAGCGGAGAACGATCATGGGAAGTCAAGCGGTCGGTAATCAAGTGGTGTGGTTTGACGTGCCGTGTGTGGATCTGGATCGGGCCATCGCCTTTTATTCGGCGGTGCTGGGTTGCAAGGTCGAGAGGCAAAGCGGGCCGGGGTTTTCGATGGGTGTGTTGCCGCACGAGGGCGAGTCGGTCGGCGGTTGTTTAATGGTGACGCCCGACAATCCGCCGTCGGATCAAGGGATTCTCATTTATCTGAATTGCAACGGACGGCTGGACGAGGCGATCGCGGCCGTCGCGCCTCAGGGCGGCAGCGTGCTGCAAGCGAAACATTCCATCGGGCCCTACGGTTGGCGGGCGCTGGTCAAAGACAGCGAAGGCAACCGCGTGGCGCTGCACTCGATGTAAGTGCGTCGTGGCTTCCTCTTAATCTGTGGACGTTGGTTTCTTGGTAACGGTGAGAAACTAGATGAGTACCTTCAAACTGCTGCAAGCGGAAATCTTTCATCGCAAGACGAATTTTGTTTTGAGCGTGCTGGCGCTGGTGACGGCGGCGACGCTGTTTGTGGCGGGGCCGACGTTGCTGCGCGGGTACGCTCATGAATCGAACCAGCGGTTGGCCGCGATGCAGAAGGAAACTAACGTTGCGCTGGCCACGATGCAGGACGAAACGGCGGCGGAACTGGCGGCCATGCAGGACGAGACGGCGGCGGAACTGGTGGCCATGCAGGCGAAGGCCAAGACGGATCTGGAGGAACTGGACAAACGCACCAAGTACATCATGCGCGAACTGGGATTCAACCTGCGGATCGTGCACCGCGACACCGACATGTCGAAACTGTACGCCAACTTCATGGCCTTCGACATGCCGGAGGAATATGTCGAGCGGCTGGCTTCGTCTCCGCAGATCACCAAGATCGCGCACATTGTGGCCACGCTCAAGCAAATGATCACGTGGGAAGATCAGCCGCGGCTGCTGGTCGGCTTCGCGCCGGAGGCCGTGCAGGCTCATGTCGAAAAAAAACCGCCCATGGGTTTGCAAATCAAGCCAGGGACCGTGTATCTAGGCAGCGTCGCTGGCGAAGGTCATAAGGTGGGCGACACCGTCGAGATTCTGGGCAAACAATTTCAAGTGGCGATGATTCTGCCGCCGCATGGTACGGCCGAGGAAGACATTGCCATCGCGATGCACTTGAAGGATGCCCAAGCGGTGCTCGACAAGCCGGGCATGATCAGCGAGATCGTTGCGCTGGGCTGCAAATGCACAACCGTGAACCGCGTCGAAGAGATCGCCGAACAGTTGGAGTTGGTGTTGCCCGAGGCGAAGATCACCGAGCACCGGCTGAGCGCGATCGCCCGCGAGGACCAGCGGAAGTTGGTCGAAGAGCACAACCGGCAAACGATGGCCGATTACGTGGCTAAACGTGAGGCCATCATCGCGCAAGAGGCGGCTCGTCGGCAGAGCATCATCGAGCAAGAGACGGCTCACCGAAAAGGCATCCTCGAGCAAGAACAATCACATCAGCAGAACATCATCGGCCTGCTGAACGGCGTGACCTCGTTTGCGGTGCCGCTGATTGTGCTGATCTGCGCGGTGTGGGTCGGCCTGTTGGCTTGGTCGAACGTGAATGAACGGCGCGCGGAAATCGGACTGCTGCGGGCGATCGGCAAACACTCGGCCATCATCGTGTCGCTGCTGCTGGGCAAGGCAGTCCTGCTAGGTTTGCTCGGCGGAACGGCCGGCTGTCTGTTGGGTTACGGTCTGGCCTATTGGCTGGCTGTCGGCATCTTGAAAGTGCCGGCCGAACAATTCACGCCCGCCTACGACGTGCTCGTCTATACCTTGCTCGGAGCCCCGCTGGTCGCTGCGATCTCCAGTTATCTGCCGACGTTATCGGCCGTCACGCAAGACCCGGCGCTAGTGCTGATGGAAGGTTAATCGTGCGCGCGATGCGCCGCTCACCACGCGGGCTTGTCCCCGTGGGAGCATGTTTCTAAACCAGAACATCGCCCGACCGGGACAAGCCCGGCCGTGGCGAAAGACGGTGATTGTTGATGTCCGGCTGGTTCCCAAACATCGTTCCACGGGGACAAGCCCGCATGGTGACCAGAAGAATTTCAATCATCTTTTCCACCGCCACGACGACTGCTGTATAAAGCCCAAGCCTGTGCCAACATTGTGCCGGTGAGCATGCAGCCGAAGGTGTACATGGCCGGGGCGATGGCGATGGCTTTCTGGTCGGGGCCGGGGAAGAGCTGCGTGGCCAGCATCGCGCCGAGACCGGCGTTCTGCATGCCGATCTCCAGCGTTAGCGCGCGGCGCATCGGTTCGTCCAAGCGCATCGTCCAGCCGCCGAAGTATCCGGCCAGATACCCGCCGATGTTTACGGCCAGCAGTGCGCCCAGCAAATCGAAACGATACTGAGCAAACTGTTCGCGGCTGCGGCCGACGACCACGGCGATGATCCAGAGAATCGCCAAGTTGGCGACGATCGGACCGATGCGTTTGTAATGCGTTTGCCATTGCGGAAACCAGCGGCTGAATACGTACCCGGACACGACCGGCAACACGACGGTCAGCAGCAGCAAGAAACTCGCATCGAGCAGCAACCGGATACTCACGCTCTTGTCGCTCGACAGCGACAGCGCCAACACCATCGGCACGGCCAGCGGGGAGAGCAGCGTGGCCATGGTCGTCAGGCTGACCGAGTAGCTTGTATTGCCGCGCGCGAGCAGCGTGAGCACGTTCGACGCCATCGCGCCCGGCACGCAGCCGACCAAGATCATGCCGATCAAGTACTGCCCTTCAAGCTGCCACAAGATACCCATGCCGTAGGCCAGCAGCGGCATCGTTGTGTATTGCAGCGCCGTGCCGCCCAACACCGTGGGCCAGCGCCGCGCCACCTGCCGCACTTCGTCGCGCGGCAACATTAGCCCAATCGCAAACATCGTCGCCGCGATCAGCCACGGCAACAGCGGCTCGCTGGCTGTAAACACGTCGGCCAGCGGCGGAAGCTGAGAAGGCCAACGTCTTTGCACGACCGGCCAGCAATACGCAGCCAGCGATGAGAGCACTAACCACACGAGCAGATAACGTTCAAGCATTGGCGGCCACCTGCTCGGAGACGGTACTATGCGGCCTTTCGCGTAGCGGCCGCCAAATTCCAAAAGTCCGGCGATTTACCAAAGAAGCGGAGGAACTCGATCGCGTCGTCGGCGATCCTGTCGCGGACCCACGCCAGCGTAGTCGCATCCCACTTAACTGGTCCGCGAAACGGCTTGCGCAGTCCGAACCGGCCTTCGAGTTGTTTCTGGTGCTGAGCCGAAAGTCCGTTCCAGATCCGGCGCGACCACGCGAATCGACGAACCAAACGCAGCAAACGCGAGTCAAAACTCTTCTGCTCGGCAGGATTCAGTTTGACATGCCCAAGCTCGACGTTGCAATCTGGGTCAACTTTCAAAAACCGGAAGCAGGCTTTTAATTCTCGTTGCGGATGGCGAGTCAAGTCTTCCAGAAACAGCACGTGGATTTGGCGGTCGTGAAAGTGCCGGCGATAAGTGCTGATCCGCTGCCAATAAAGCGTGTCCGCGATCATGTTCGGGAAGGCTTCGAGCGTTTTGCGGATCGAATAAGGTGCTTCAATGCCATACACGTAACCGCTGTGGTGTTGTTCCCGGTAGCTGGACTCCAAACGCGCAAGGGGATTGCGGGCAATGAAGATTAGCCGGGCTTGCGGAAAGTATTGACGAATGCGGCTGCAGGCGATTTCCGCGAATTCTGCGGACGAGTAGAACGTGCTTCCTTCGCCGTGGACACTTGCCGAGCCGCTCTGTGAGAACAATGACTCGTACCACGGCCAGCCCCGATCAAATTCCGCGGCGAAAAAGTTCGGCTCCTTAATCCCGGGAATGTAGATGTCGGGATGCCGGCCCAGCAACGCACACAAGGTGGTCGTGCCACACTTGCTGAAGCCGGGCACAATGAAGTCCAAGTGCATGCTTTGGTGCCTTTGCCGGTCAGTGATTGTGGACGATTATCTCGGCGTGTTCCGCAGCCGCCAATCGCCATGGTCGCAACGTTGGATCAGCGGGTTACGCTGCCGCCAAGTTCGCGGCGGGAGCTTGCGAGGCGACACGGCGGCCGCTGGCGACAAGGTCCAGCGCGCCATGCAGACGCGGGCCGATGCTGTCCAAGCTGGCCCAAGCATACATGTCAGCGCGGACGCGCGCCGCTACGTCGTCGTATTCCGCTCGATGATACTTGGCCAGTGTGTAACTCTCTCGGATCGCTTGCACCAACGAGGGCCAAACAATTCTTCCCCACGTAGTTCTCAGCCGCAGTCTCCGTTCCTGCGGCCAAGCCGCGGGTTCGGGGTGCGATTCGACGACGAAGCCGTGGTTGGCATCGAAGTAGTCGCCCATAGCCGTGTGGTCCGGGGAAACTCCCGGCCGGCCCGCGGCAAGATAGTTCATCAACGGCAAGCAGTTGCCCTCGGCCTTCGTGGTTTGCAGGTAATACGTGCTGGCTTCCGCAAGCTGATACATTTGCGATTCGGCGAGATACTCGTTGATAAACACCACTCGGCAACGGTGCGGAATGTCGCGAGCGATGAAGTATTGTAAGACGTTGGCCACCTGCATGGGATCGCTCGTGATCAGCTTGACCAGCAAGGTGGCATCTTCGCAATCGCCCAAGGCAAACAGGAATCCCGTCAGCAGGTCGATCCAATTCTTGCGCCCATCCTTGGGATTGAAAATGCTGCTGTACACGATCCCGGAAAGAGTCAGCGGCGCAGGTTCGGGTTCCGGCAGAGGGAATTTCCCATGAATGCTTTTGGCGAACCGGGCCTGCCTGCCCAAGGGATTGGTCATACGGCGGTACAAGTTGTCTCCCAACATCGCCTGACATCCGTGGCGAATTCCCGATTCAACTCGCCGGCCGATCTGCAGAATTAGGGGACGACGAGACCGCGGCGTGAAACTCGGCATTGGAGATGATTGCCGCGACTCCGATCCTCGGAAACAATAGGCCGGAAATTCCAACTGGATCTGCCGGTGTGAATCCCACGGCGATAGGTCAAAGTATTGGTCGGGTGTCGGGACCTGTACGATGCGAATGGGGGCCGAGATGCCGGCGCGCTCGAAAGCGTGTTTTGTAAACGGCCCGCCGACCAGAATCAGGTCGCAGCGATTAGCGGTGGAAACCCAGTCGTTCTGCGGATTGCCGTCGAAGGCATAATTTGGCACTTCGGGGAATTCCCACGCGGGTACGACAACGTTGGGCACCGAATCGGCCAGGCACGCGTCTTGGAACGGCAGCAGCGCCACGTGAATCGGATCCAGCCCGCGTAAACGTGCGTCGCGCGCGGCAGTTTCCACGTCTTGTTTCTGATTGGGTACCCGAATCAACTCGCCCCAGCTCTGCAGTAGCGGGGCAAACAATTCGGCCACGATATCGTAGGAGTAACCCGCCATGCCCAGGTTCTTTCCCCGCGTGGCACCAGTTCCATAGGAGGTCAACAGAACGGCAGGCCGACGACTGACTCGATTTGCGGGGAATGGCAAAATCACTGGCGCCTGAAGTTGCATCGGGCCTTCCTTCCAACCTGGGACAACGTAGTTGTACGTGCGGTGCAACGGGCTTCCCACGGCTTACGTCCGGCGGAACCGATCGCGCTGTGGGGCAGTTTATGCATCGGTTTGATGAACGGTTTGACTTTAGGGTTGATAACGCCTGTGTCGATGAACCTGAAGGTATTATCTCGATTGGTTTTTCTGACAAGGAAGATGCGTATGTGGTCAATGCTGCGCTCCCAGCGAAAGCATCCCCAAACTCAAGCTCGGCCTAACAGCAATACCCCGCCGGGGTGGCGCGTCGGGCTAATGGATCAGGCCAGCAACGGCTGGTTCAAGCAGGCGACGGGGCAACTTGCCGAAGGATTTGTCATCACGCCGGACGACACGGTGCTCGATGTTGGCTGCGGCGAGGGCGGTGCCTGCTTGTTTGCGGCTCGACGAGGCGCTGAGGTCATTGCTAGCGACGTCGATCCCGAAGCGATCGCGAAACTTCACCAGAAACTTCAAGACCTGCCGGCACGTGCATTTCAGGCGCTGGTGAGCGACTCGAATCCGCTGCCGTTAGCCGATAGCACCGCCAATAAAGTGATCGCCATGGAAGTGCTGGAGCACGTCGACGACCCAGTGCAGTTCATGGGCGAACTGGTGCGCGTCGGCTGCCCCGGTGCGCAGTTCCTGATTACCGTCCCCGACCCCGTGGCCGAAGAGGTTCAACGAGACGTCGCGTCGCCGAGCTATTGGACCAAACCCAACCACTTGCGGATCTTTCAGCGCAATCAGTTGGATCAATTGGTCGAAGACTCGGGGTTGATCATCGAGCGGCGAATGCAAACGGGCTTCTTTTGGGCGCTCTGGTGGGTGCTGTTTTGGGCCGTCGACCAGCAGTTCGGTGAACCGGAGGCCCCGCTGCTCGAAAATTGGACTAAGACTTGGTATGCACTGCTCTCGAATCCCAAAGGCGAGGCCATTCGCAAAGCCCTGGACAAGACCATGCCCAAAAGCCAAGTGCTGGTCGCTCGCAAACCGGCGTGAGGTCGCCGCGTTTCGTCTCGCATGCTCGTCGCCCCCGTCGAACTCGGCCGACTCCCACGTGCTCGTCGACCCCACGTGCTCGTCACGTGGGTGAGCAAGACTGTCCGGTTAGCAATGTCTGCCTAGCCCGTCAGTCTCTCGTCCCAACCGGCCAAACTGGATGGGGACGCCGCTCACGCCGCCGCGGGCAGAGTTGGCGGGGATGCGTTCTGGATGCTCATGTACTCCGCATACGAGTAGTCGCCGACAATTCGGCCGTTGTCCAGTACGATGATGCGGTCCGCTAGTTCTAGGGTCGACAAGCGGTGAGTCACGAAGATCGTGGTCCGTTGCTTCAGGAACTCGCGCAGCGACACATGGACCAATTGTTCCGTCGCCCGGTCAATCTGGCTCGTTGCCTCATCGAAGATCATGATCCTCGGATTGGCCAGAATGGCGCAGGCCAAGGCAATCCGCTGCCGTTGTCCGCCCGAGAGCATTCCGCCACGCTCTCCAACGTGCGTCTGGTAGCCGTCAGGCAACTGCCGGACAAAATCGTCCACGCGCGCGATGCGAGACGCCTGCAGAACTTCCTCGCGCGATGCATTCGGCCGCGAGTAGATGAGGTTCTCCCAAATCGTACCGCGGAACAGAATCGGTTCCTGGGTTACCAAGCCGATCTGTTGGCGCAGCTTCCGGGGATTCATGGCTCGCAGTTTGACACCGTCCAGAAAGATATCGCCCCACTGTGGATCGTAGAAGCGGGCCAGCAGATTGACGAGCGTCGTTTTTCCGGAACCATTGGCACCGACCACTGCCACCGTTTGACCGAATGGTATCTCTAAGCAAATCTTCTTCAGGATCGTTTGATTGGGGCGATACGCAAAGTTGACCTCGTTGAAACGAATGCTCTTGGCGTGCAGCGGGACCGGATGAGCGTCGGCCGGCGCCGCGATTTCCGCCGGCTGCTCGAAGAACGTGTACAACGAGCGTGAGGCGACGGCCGCACGCACGAGCACATTGTAAATGTCTCCCATCTTCCGCGCTGGGTCGCTAATGCCGGCCAGCATCGCATAGAACACGAACATCGTGCTGGCGGTTAGCGGCTTGTCGCTGATGCGGATTCCCAGCAGATGCGTTTGCTGGTTAAGGACCAAGTACGCGCCAGCCAGCACGGCGACCGCCAGACACACGACGCCCACCAACTCGCTGATCGGTCGCACGAGCGAATCATAGTAGGCCATTTTCATCGACAGCTTGCACAGCGAGCGGGCGCTGTGCTTGAAACGGCAACGTTCGCGCGGTTCGCGGTTATAAATACGGACGATGCGGATGGCACTGAGCGTCTCCAGGATATTCTGCAGTACGCTGGCGATACCGCCCATTTCGCGGAGCGAGGCCTTTTTCATCCGCTTCGACAAATGGTGAATCAGCAATGCCCCCACGGGCGCGGCCAGTAAGCTGATCAGCAACAGCCGCCACGAAATCATACACGCAGCGATCAAACACGCGAACATCTTCAGCGGCTCGCGGATGCTGGTTCCATACAAGCTCTTCAAACCCGCGCTGACCAAGCCGATGTTGTGCGACAGCAGCGTCATCAACGGAGCCGCGCCGGTGGTCTCGATCCGCTGTTGGTCCATGCCCAGCGCGGCCCGGTAAAAAATACGCTGCATGTCCATCGCCGTGCGGTTGGCCACTCGCGCCACAAGCACCGTGTTGAGCACCATGCAAACCCCCTTCAGGATCGTGACGGCGATCAAAAAACCCATCACCATCAGCAGGGTTCCAAACGGAGTGCTGGGAATCCGTTTGTCCAGCCACGATTCCAGCGTCTGATAGAATGACAGCGTCTCTTGTGCCTTGCCGCAGCGTGCTCGACCCTGTTCCAGCCGAGCCGGCAATTCAATGTCCGACGCCCCAGTGATCCGCTGCCGCTCCAGTTCCGCTACGTCGGCGCCGTACTGCTGGGCGAGCTCTTTTGTCCGCTCGATCTCGTCGTCTAGCCAGGTTTGGATCGTCTTTCCCTCGAACACGATCTCAACAAATGGATAGACCGTGGTGATGCTGACACCCCACAGGACGCCAATCAAGAGTGCGTTCAGGACGGAGGCCAGAATCGTCCAGCGGTATCGCAACGACAATTTGATCGCTTTGAGGAAATACGGCATCGCGTGGCAGGCTCAAGAGAGAGGCGGGCAAGCTTCGTGGTGGGTCGTGCCGTTCCAATTATCGGTGTGAGCGGCGTATGAATCTGAACGATTAAACGGCCTAGGCCTGTTCACCCGCCGCAGTGGTGGAAGGGACAGACGGATAATTCCGGTTGAAGAGTTTGGGAAAAATATTCCAAATAGTTGACTTTTGATTGTTGCAAGGCCGATAATAGACGGCCGTTTATGGGAATGCGGATTGTTGGCACGCACTTGTGGCTGCGGACGAGGCCCATGACCCATCGGCCGAGTCACTCAGGTCAGCGACATCAGCGCGATGCCAAATCCGCGAGGCGATTCAATTCATTTACACCTGGGAGTCGTTACATGAGAAAGGTGATTCTGTTGAGCGCGGCATTGGGAATGGCTGTTGTCGTTTCGCTGGGCATCTCCGCCGCGGAGAAGGCTGACGCCAAGTACACGATCAAGCAGGTCATGGCCAAAGCCCACAAAGAGAAGTTGCTGAACAAGGTCGCCGAGGGCAATGCGAGCGCCGAAGAGAAGCAACAGCTTCTGGAGTCGTACGCGGCGCTGGGAGACAACGAACCGCCCAAGGGCGACGCCGCCAGTTGGAAGGAAAAGACCGACGCCTTGGTTGCGGCCGCGAAGGCAGCCGTTGACGGAGACGCCGAAGCCGCCGCGAAACTGAAGGCCGCGTCAAACTGCGCCGCTTGCCACAAGGCTCACAAAGGCTCGTAGTGTCGCCTCGATTCGAGCGACACAACGCGGGCCATTTACCAAACTCGAATTTATGCAAATCTCACCCTAAATGCAAAGGAGCGTTGTCATGAAATCCCGATCGTTGTTGTTGGCCGCCGCATCCGTGGCGGTGTTGGCGTTGACGGTGTACGCCGCCGACGTGAACCTGGAAGGTGTTAAGTGTGTTGTCGCGGGCCGGCCTGCCAAGGCCGAAACCGGGGTCGCCTACAAAGGCGGCAAGGTGTACTTCTGCTGTATGAATTGCCCGAAGGCGTTCGCCGCGGATACTGCCAAGTTCGCTTCGAAGGCCAATCACCAGTTGGTCGCGACCGGCCAAGCCAAGCAAGTCGCTTGCCCGTTCACCGGCCGGCCGATCAATCCCGACACCGCGATCAAGGTCGCCGGTGCCGAGGTTGCGTTCTGCTGCAACAACTGCAAAGCAAAAGCCGAGAATCTTGAAGGCGCCGCGCAAGCCGAGGCGATTTTCAACGACAAGGCGTTTGACATGAGCTTCAAAGTCGGCGCCAACGAGTAACATCGCCGCACACGCTCGATTGTCAATCACAAACCGAGGAGCGTTCCGCCAAGGGACGCTCCTTTTTTTCTGCGCCGTCCGTGGCAATGGGGTCGAGAGTCTTTTGCGATTTTGGCCGATGTGTATCAAACCGGCCAACGCGCGTCGGTGCGGTGCGGTGCGTCCAACAATTACGCATCCTCTTCGACCCCGTGTTGCCACTGTGGAACTACATCGTCGTCCCAGCGAAAATCTGGGAACTTATTTAATCCTGAATGCATACCGTTGGCGATATCTCAAAACTGCCCACGTTTACGCTCTTTCGCGGGGAGGATTTCCAGGCAGGTGGTCCACCAGCCGGTGAGGACGGCTTCGATGAACTCGTCGGGGAGTTTTTCCTGCCGCATTTCTTCGGCGAGTCGGTCGTGGTCGTAGGTGATGGGGACGAACTCCACGTTCAGGCCGGTGGCGGGCGAGTGGGATAGGAGCGTGTACCAGACGTTTGTTTGGCCGTCGTTTTCGGGGCGGCCGAGCACGCCGACGTTCACGAAGCGCCGGCCGTCGGACAGGTCGCGTTGCCATTTGATGCCGGTGTGCGTGGCGGCGATCACGTCGGCTTCATGCTGGTCGGCGAGCATGTTCAGGAAGTGCGTGGGCGTGGTGGATTCCCAGAGGAACTCGTTCACCTTGCGCGGGCTGCCGTGACAAAGCAGCACACGCAGTGGGCCGAGCGAGAAGCGGATCTGTTTGGGCAGGCCGCGCAGAAATTGGCGGTTCGCACCGGACGTATTGGCCAGCGTATAGTCGTAGCTGATCTGAGCGAAATAATTGTCGCGTGGATCGGTGTAGCCGCACTGGCAGTTGTCCAGGTCGTTGCCGATCGAGTCGTCGTAATTGCCTTGCAGGCAGATCACGCCATGCTGGTCGAGCAGCGGAAACACGCGGTCCGGGTGCGGGCCGAACGCGCCCATGTCGCCCAAACAATAGATCGCATCGACGCCACGGCGCCGGGCGTCGCGAATGGCCGCCTCCAGCGCCAAATAGTTGTTGTAGATGCCGCCGAAGCAGGCGACACGGATGGTTGACGTGGAAATCATGTTCGCTGGCCGCCGCTCAAATTCGCCGACGTTTCAAATCCGCTCGATGCATTGGAGCAAATCGCGCCGTATTGATAACAGGTAAAGCACGCGCCGTGCTGGATCGTGTAGGGAGAGCCGGCCGCGGCCAGCGTTTGGTCCAACAGCGCGTCGGGCGATTCGATCAAGATCGGGCAGACGTGCACGCCGCGGTCGGTGACGATGCGGCTGTGCTCGCAGACCAATTGCGAGCGGTCGTAGCCGGTCATCATGTCTTGTGTGACACGCTCCGTTTCGTCGTAACCGCATGTGCGCTGTTGCTCGGCGCCGATGCGCAACGTGGGCAGAATCTTCAGCCGCGGCCGCGAGTAGCCAGCGTCTTGCAGGACGCGGACGAAGCGGCCGACCACTTCGCGCTCTTGCTCGTCGGGCCAAGTGCGGGCGGCGGTGATGATTGGCAGAAAGCCGTGCTCGACCAGCTTGATGACGCCGCGCAGGGCTCGCGCGAACGTGCCGTCGCCGCGGATCGGGTCATTCGTCTCCGGCGAAAACCCGTCGATCGAAACGCGGAACTCCAGCGAATACAGGCTGGCTCGCTCGGCCGCGGCCAGCGTGTCCAGCCACTCGTCCTTCAGCACCGTGCCGTTGGTTAGTACGGTCGCGGGGCCGTAGTGCAGCGTCTCGACCAGAATCGGCACCATGTCCGGATTCAGAAACGGTTCGCCGCCTGTGAAATAATATTCCTTCACGCCCAGCGCGACCGACTCTTCCAGCCGGCGCTTTACTTCGTCCAGCGACAGAAAACCGAAGGCATTGTTCTTGGGACTGCAGCTAATGAAACAATGATGGCAAGTCAGATTGCACAACGTCCCCGCCACTTGAAACCACAGGTGGTCCAGGTGCGACAGGGCGATCGTCGGTGCGGTGGTGCTCATGCGGAGGTCAGGGGAGAGCGGTCAGCGGTCAGCGGTCAGAGGTCAGCGGTCAGCGATCAGCGGTCAGAGGTCAGAGGTCAGGAGATTATTTACACGGCTGTACAGATCCAGATTTTCACGGTCGCCGATGATGGTGAACAGTTCGCGAATCTGTTCCAGGCCGATCGTCACTAAGAACTTCGAGTTCCGTCCGTAGCTTTTCGAGCCCAGGATGTAGAAGTTCGGTTCAGGATTCAGCAGCGTCTGTGGTCCACACGCCTTTTGATCCAAGCAATCGGCCGACGTTTGGCCCAATAGCGCGGCGGCCAATTTCATCGGCCCGCCGGTCGCGTAACATTCGTGAACTTGCAGCTCCCGGTACATCGAATTGTCCGGCCGATAGCCGACGTTGGCAATCACGCGGTCGAACGTGTGGTGGCCCGCGTGCTGTCCTGAGAATTCCACGACGAAGCGACCGCTGCTATCGTCGCGCTGAATCGACTCGACGAACGTGCCGGGCCAGTGGGCAATGTCGCCGCTCGCGCCGCGTGCACAACGATTCGCGGCGCGGCCGAGTTCGTCTCGCTGCGGCAAACGATCGTTGGGGATCAGTGGAATCGGGCCGGGTGAGTCGTCAATCATGTCTCGCCGCGTGATCCACGTGACGCGAGTCCCCGGTGCTTGCTCGGCCAACTGCGAAAGAGCGACCACCGTCGTTGCCGCGGAATGGCCGCAGCCCCCAAGCAGCGTCTGCTTACCCGCGTAAGAATGGCGCGCGCTGCCCAGAACGTCGGGCAGACCATATTCGATCGACTGCCGCAATGCCACTTCGCCGACGGCCGGAACTCCCCCGTTCCCCAAGCAGTTCGCATTCCCATACACGCCGGTCGTGTCGATCACGGCGTCGGCGATACTGATTCGTTCTCGCCCATCGCGTTCACGCAGTAACATGCGCAGCGGCTGGTCGGCCCGCTCTTCGTTGCCGGGAAGATCGCCCTTGAGCATTCCTTCGCGGCCGATCGCGACGACGGTTGTCTGCTCGCAAATGTGCTCGGCCAACAGATCGGTTTGCGAGAGCGGAATTAGATATCGTTTGGCCCAATCCCGGCCGGTCAACAGCGCGTCGTCATCGGGCGGCTGGTAGCGTTCGTCTTGAGCCGCGAGTGCCGCCAGCCCCAGCGTCGAGCGATTGAGCCGAAAGGGACTGAACATCCGCACGTGTCCCCAGCCCAGCACGTTCTCCGCCACTCCGCCGCGCTCAAAGATCTCGACATCATAGCCCAGAAACCGCGCGTACAACGCCGCTTCCAATCCAATCGGACCTGCTCCGAGTACGGCAATCTTGGCGGGTGTGTCTACGGCCATGCCGTTGTTCCGAGTTGCAACGCAGGTGAAATCCAACAACAAGCATACGGTCGAAATCTTCTCAATTCTGTGATGGAGCATACACGTTAGCCCCATCGAAACGAAGTGCGGATGATTTGGAGTGCGGCAACTCGTTGCCGCTTTAGGATCTTTTGGACGTTTTCATTGAGTTCAACTTGGCCATTACGTCGTCGAACGACAGACCGCGATGCGGTCGAAATGGTTGGCGCCGCTCGAAGGACATCCAAAACTCCTAAAGCGGCGATCAATCGCCGCACTCCGAAATTCTTAGCCGCGGCCGGGGTGGAAAGGGGAGAGGTCGAGTTGCGGATCTTCGCTGCGAATCAGGCGGCTGATGACGACGGCGGTGCCGGTGGATAGATGCAGGCCGCTGCGGAAGTGGCCGGCGGCGACGAAGGTGTTGGACAGACCGGGCACAGCGCCCAGATATGGGAAGCCGTCGAACGAGCCGGGACGCAGGCCGGCCCACGTGCGTTCGATCGGCGCGTGCTCTAACGCCGGCACGAGTTGCCGGGCGAGGTTGGCGAGTTCGGCCAGGGCCTCGTCGGTCGTGCTCTTGTCGAAGCCTACTTCCTCTTCGGTCGAACCAACCAGCACGCGGCCGTCGTCGCGCGGCACGAGATACCGCGGGCCTTCGCTTACCACGTGTGTGAACAACGGCCGCGTCGCCGCAAACATCACCATCTGGCCGCGAATCGGCATGATGCCGTTGTCGATGCCCAATTGTTCCAAGAGCATTCGAGTCCAAGCGCCCGAAGTGATGCAGAAACGTTCGGCCGCGAGATCGCCGACATTCGTTCGTACGTGAAGCAATTCCTCATCGCCCACGTCGAAGCTCTCGGCTTGCACGTTGCCGGTCACTTCAACGCCGCGCTGAAGACACGCGGCGAGCAGCGCCTTGAGATGATCGGGATTGCGCAGTTGTGCTTCGTCGGGCAGCAAATACGCGGCCTTCAGTTTTCCGGAATGCACCAGATGCGACAGTGCCGGTTCGAGCTCGACGAGCCTCTGCGGCGTCAAACGTTCGATCGTCACCTGCTGTTGCCGGAGCAGACCATGTAAGCCTTGTAACGCCGCGGCTTCGCCGGCACTGCGAGCTATGTAGATGCCGCCGCAGCGCCGATATCCGGTGTCGATGCCCGTCTCGGCCCGCAGCATATCGGCCCATTGGGGATGCAGTTCGTGGCTGACCGCTCGCAGTTCTTCCCACGGATGCATGCCGCCGTAGCGTCCGGCGGGCGGCAGAATTCCCGCGCCGGCCCATGACGCTTCCTTGCCCGGCGTGCCGCGATCGATCACGCGCACTCGCAGCTTGTGCCGCGACAGTTCATAAGCCAGCGACAGGCCGATCACTCCACCGCCGACGATCAGGCAATCGTACATTTTGACTTTTACTCCCGATGATCGACGGCTTGATTGGCGTCGTTCACGGCGGACAGTAAGTTGTCCCAGCCGCTCTCTGACTCGGCTAACTCATGCAACTCGCCGCGCAGCCGATGTAGGTCATTCAATTCGTCCACGTCGTACCATTCGGGCAATTGGGCAAACGGACAACTTTTATCTTCTAATCGAGCGACAGTCTGTCGCCAGACGGCCGGGGTGCTCCAGTTGATGCCGTCAAAAATCGGCGGGACCTCGTTCGACGCACCTACCAAATAATAGCCGCCGTCCGGCGTGGGACCGAGTACGACTGGAGTCGTCTCCAGTTGCTGAAACGCCCGCTGAACATAGGCAACGGGCAGCGTCGGGCTGTCCGATCCAAGCAAGACGACGCGACGGGCACCTTCCGCGAATGCCGTCTCGAAATAGTGACGCATCCGCGCTCCAAGATCGCCGGCCGCCTGTTCCACACACAACCAATCGTCGCCCGCGAGAGTCGTGAACTCTGACCGTTTATCCGGCGGCCAAAACGCCAGAATGCGGCGATCCGCGAGTTGTCCAAACCTGCGCAGTAAGGTAATAATGAAGTGGCGATAGACGTGGCTGGCCGCGGCTGGTCCAATGGCCGACGCCAGCCGAGTCTTGACCGCACCGGCTTGCCAGTATTTCGCAAAGATGCCTAATTGATTCACGTTCGTGTTTGGGTGCCTGGGGCTGAGTCCGCGAAGCCCCAGTGCGTCGCACGCGGGGGCTTCGCGGACTCAGCCCCAGGCACCCTGATTAGCGCTCGGTCAGCAATCGCCGCAACAACACTTCGTTCACTCGTCCGCGAAACCGTTCCTTGCCGTCAATCATCACGACGGGCACGCAAGTATCGTAGCGTGCCCTGAGTTCCGGGTTGGTATCGATGTCAATTAATTCCGGGTTTAGCCCGTGCTGGACTAACCGAGCGTGGGCGTCGTCGCACAGGTGGCAACCGGCACGGGTATAGAGGATGACGGAGTTTTTAGTCATGGGAAAACAATTGCGGAAAATCGTGATTTTCGCGGGCAAGTTTGCCGCCCTGGCAAACCGATGCGAATTGTGTTGGAGCCGCCGGCGAGAGTCCATCCCGCGGGATCGGCATGTACTTTGAATTGTCCCCACCGCGTGTTAAATTGGAAGGCGGAGTGCTTTGCGGTGGGGTCGAAAACTTGGTATCTTTTTAGCACTTCGCGTAGCCGCAAGCGATTATAGAGTCTCCACCCCGTTCGGCCGACATGGCAAAGCTTAGCGTCAAGCAATTCCTGGACTTCGTACAGCGCAGCAATTTGGTCAAAGAGGACCAGTTGAAGCAGGCGCTCGCGAAGTGCGAAGACCAACACGGCGGCCAGTTGCCGGACGACGCGGATGTCGTGGCCGACGATTTGATCCAGGCCGGCGTGATCACGCGCTGGCATTGTGACAAGCTGATGGACAAGAAGTACAAAGGCTTCTTCCTCGGCAAATATAAGCTGCTGGGGCATCTGGGCACGGGCGGGATGAGTGCCGTCTATCTGGCCGAACACGTGATGATGCAACAGCGGCGAGCCATCAAGGTGCTGCCCAAGAGCCGGATCGAGGATTCGTCGTATCTGGAACGCTTTTATCGCGAAGCCAAGGCGTCCGCGGCGCTGGATCATCCCAACATCGTGCGGGCCTACGACGTCGACAACGAGGGTGACACGCATTACTTGGTGATGGAGTTTGTCGAAGGGCGGGACCTGCAGTCGGTCGTGCGCAACGATGGGCCAATGGATTACGAAACCGCAGCGGACTTCCTCGCACAGGCCGCCGAAGGCCTGGAGCACGCTCACGAGGTGGGTCTGATTCACCGCGACGTGAAGCCGGCCAACTTGCTGGTGGACGGCAAGCGGGTCGTGAAGGTTCTGGACATGGGGCTGGCGTTGTTCTCCGACGACGAGGCCGCGTCACTGACCGTGGCCCACAACGAAAACGTATTAGGCACTGCGGACTACCTGGCACCGGAGCAGGCGTTGAACAGCCACAACGTCGACGCGCGGGCCGATCTCTATGGACTGGGCTGCACGTTGTACTATGTGCTCACCGGTCACGCCCCGTTTCCCGAAGGCACGCTGGCTCAGCGCATCGCCAAACACCAGACGCAGATGCCGGCCGACATTCGCATCGATCGCCCGGATTGCCCTGAGCCGCTGGTCGAGATCTGCTTCAAGATGATGCAGAAGAAGCCCGAGGACCGCTTCCAAACGGCGCGGCAAGTTTGTGATGTGCTGAGGGCGTGGTTGTTGGGCCAGCAGTACACAGAAGAGCAAGTGGACGAAGAATCATCCGCCCGCATGGCGCTGGCCGCCGCCGTGGCCGCGCGCAAAGCGGCCGTGCGTGCGGAGGTCGCGGCAGATGCCTCGGGCCACACAACGTCCGCGATCGCGGCACCGGAAAGGAAGAAGCCGGAAAGCGGGCCGCCGCTGCGCCGCGAACAGCCGGCCGACAGAGAGGACACGCTGTCGGACAAGGCCCGGCCCACTGTGATCTCGCCTTCGTCGAAAGTAAAAGGCGGTTCGGCACGCGGCAGTGGCAGCGGCAAGCAAATCAAAGGGCTGCCGGTCGCCAAACCGCTTGGTAAGCCAAGTACCGGACATACGGAGAGCACCATCGACCTGGGTATCGAGGTGTTCGAAAATCTCAGCGCCAGCAGCGAGAAAAACGAACCCAGATCTCTGTTCGGCGAACGGCACATGCGTCGCAGTGGCGTGAAGGTACCGATTTGGATGTGGATTGTTATCGGCGTCGCAGTGCTGCTTGTGATTGTGGCCTTAATCGTTGTTGCGTCGTTATCGGGCGGGTCGGACAACGAGCGCGCACCGAATGGTTTCCGCGAGAGTTCGGCGAGCATCATGGCTCCTGCAGGCGAACACAACGCGCCGTTGACGTTGAATGTTTGATGCTGCTCATCGTAAAAGCGGTAGCCGACCTCTCATTCCGCCACTTCTCTGTCTCGTTTCTTGCCGTTCGCAACGTCCGGGCGTCGCCCCATGCGTCTTCCAGACGGCCACTCAAAGATGGACATAACCATCGGCTCTACAATAACTTACGGTGTTCACTTGAAATTACACTCGATTTCCACGTACGATGGACGTGTCCTGACAGCCCATTCCTTATCCGCACGAGCAGCCGCCAATGTCGCTGGGACATTTGCCAAACTGGAAGAACCGCTTGACCGCGCAACACAACGCTGCGGTGCCGGTGCGGCGCTCTCGACATGGTGCGTGGCTGGCCAAACGAGCGCAGAAAGAGGGCACGAAGCACTTTCCGTTCATCCCGCCCGAAAAGTGGTACGAGCCGCAGGATGAGTCGACAGATCACTACCGCATCGTGTCGCAGCCGCCCGGTCAAGGATATCGCCATGTGGTAGTCGCTGCAGAAATCCGTCAACGGCTGGATGTTTTCCCGGCCGGATTGCTTGAGCCGCTGCAAGTGGTGCAACTCAGTACGATGACGCGAAAAAAGCAGAGCTTCCCTTGTTACGGCATGCAGTGGGGCAATGCGGTGTATTTGTATCCGGTCGAGGAAGGGCTGGTGGAGTACTTTGACCAGCCGCCGCGGCCAGCGCTGCTAAACGAAACCCGCATGTTCGGCGGACGCTGGGTGCAAGAGTCCGGCCGCACGTGGAAATTGATTTGGACGGATGAAACAATCAAAGATTTCTACCTAAACAACGTCCTGATCCATGAGATTGGCCATCTGCTGGACAACCGCAATTCGCGATTCCTGGATCGCGAGCGGTTTGCCGAATGGTTCGCTATCGAGCACGGCTACAAGCCGAGCCGGCGGGCGGAACTGGCCAAGCGGGCAGCCCAAAAAATCACGCGGCGGCATCATGCCAAGAGCCGGTAGCAGGCGTTCATTCGTAGCTGCGTTCGCCAGATCGCGGACTTTGAAGGTATTCATCCGCACTCTGGCGAGTGCAGCTACGGTATTCATCCGCACTCTGGCGAGTGCAGCTACGGTATTCATCCGCACTCTGGCGAGTGCAGCTACGGTTTAGAGCGGTCATGAGTACCTAATCCGCCCCGGCGCGTTTCCTATTGCAGGTATCTTGTTCGCTCAAGTTGACTTATAATGGGCACTTCCCACAGCCAACATTCATCTTAGACGAGGTGATTTCGCGATGCTTACTTCTTTCGCTCGCCGTGTTTCGTTCCCCGCGCTGACCGTTGCCCTGCTCGTTGCGACGCCGGCGCTGGCGGCTCCAACCGCCCAGCAGCGCGAAGAATCGCTGGCCGTGATGACATCGATCAAACTGGCCGGCAATTTGTACAGCCAAGGCAAGTACAAGGAGTCGGCCGATGTCGTTCGCGAAGTGCAGTCTAAGGTCGAGAAGCTGACCGCCGACGGTAATAAGGACATGATCCAGTTGCTCGAGCCGGTGTTCCTGCGGCTAAAGAATGCACACGGTTTGTTGGAATTAGAGGGCTACACGCTTCCACCGCTCAAAGAGCCCGGCACCGCGCCACCCGAACCCGCCACGCCGACGCAACCGCAACCCGCAGCGACGCCGGCGACGCCGGCTCCACC
>JBGTKH010000089.1:0-5543 GCA_041744735.1 Pirellulaceae bacterium
TGAAGGCTTTTTGCGGGATGTCGACTTAGCCGATGCATTTCATGCGATTCTTGCCTTCGCGCTGTTTGGCCCAGAGTTTTCTTTTGCGGGCGATGTCGCCGCCGTAGCATTTGGCGGTGACGTTTTTGCGCATGAGTGGTGTCAGATCGATCCTGATTCCTCTTCGCCCAACCTAGCACGGTATTCATCCGGAAGATGGCGCTGGAGATCCATGCTGTCGTGGAGCACTCGGCCGATCTCGACTTGGCCATCTGGGCGCGTCCGGTAAAGCAAGAAATGCCGAGGATCTTTCACTCGTCCGACGCGCTTGGCGACGCGATTTCGACTGTTCCAGAGATGATACGTCCGCGCGGCGGCAGCTATTTCCGGACGTTTGTGGCTTCCGGCCCGATTAGGATCCTCGACCACATCGCGGATCGCTTGCATCAGAAGCGCTTCGTAACGCAGCCGGGCGGGCTCGCCGAAATGTTCGTGCGTCCAACCAAGAATGGATTCCATATCACGCTCGGCGGCTGCGGAAAAGATGTACCGCCGCATGAATCATGTCCCCGTGCGACGTTTCACCGAACCGGCGGCGCGGTGCCCGATCTGGGCGATGAAGTTCGAAAGTTGCCGCTGGCCGTTGAGCTCGATGCCTTGACCTTGATCGAGCTGGTCGAATGCCTCAGACGCCAAGGCACGCAGCATGGCCAGTTTCTCCCGTTCCTCGCGGGTTTGCTGCTCCAGTAATCGCAGACCGGCACCCATCACTTCACTGGCATCCCGATATCGCCCGGCACTTACTTGCTCTTCGATGAACGTGTCATAACGCTCCGTCAGGTCAATTCTGCGGATGGGCATGTGATTTCCCCGTGGCAAGGTCGTTGGTCAGACTGATTCATGACAGCATGATTATAGCAACCAGAGGGTAGGCCTACTTATCCCCGCCTGTGTCCAACACAGCCATAAACGCTTTTTGCGGGATGTCGACTTGGCCGATGGATTTCATGCGCTTCTTGCCTTCGCGCTGTTTGGCCCAGAGTTTTCTTTTGCGAGTGATGTCGCCGCCGTAGCATTTGGCGGTGACGTTTTTGCGCATGGCGGGGACCGTTTCGCGGGCGATGATGCGCGAGCCGATGGCGGCTTGCACGGCGACCTCGAACATGTGGCGGTCGATTTCGCTCTTGAGTTTCTTGACGACCGAACGGCCGCGGCGGTCGGAGTCGCGGCGGTCGCAGATGACGGAGAGCGCGTCGACGCGGTTGCCGTTGACCAGGATGTCCAGCCGCACCAGTTCCGCGGGGAAGTAACCGATTAGCTCGTAGTCCATCGTGCCGTAGCCGCGCGTGGCACTCTTTAGCTTGTCGTGCAAATCGTAGATCACTTCGGCCAGCGGCAGTTCGTACGTGAGCATGGCTCGCGTCGCCGACAGATACTCGGTGCCGGTTTGCACACCGCGGCGTTCCTGACACAGCTTCATCACGGTTCCGATGTATTCGACCGGAATGATCAGGTTCACGCGCACGACGGGCTGGCGGAACTCTTCAATCTGCCCCGAGTCGGGCACCTCCTGCGGGCGATGGATTTCCAGCGTTTCGCCGTCGCGGGTGACAATTTCATAAGTGACGTTCGGCGCGGTCTGCACCACGTCGACGTCGGAGTCCTGCTCCAGCCGCTGCTGGACGATCTCCATGTGCAGCAGGCCGAGGAAGCCGCAACGGAAGCCGAAGCCCAAGGCGTCGCTGGTTTCCGGCTCGAATTCGAAGCTGGGGTCGTTGATCGACAGTTTCGTCAGCGCGTCGCGCAGCTCTTCGAAGTCCTGGCCGTCCGACGGGTACAGGCCGCAGTACACCATTCGCTTCGGGATCTTGTAGCCCTTGAGCGTTTCGGCCGCGCCGTCGCCGGGGATGCTGACCGTGTCGCCGATGTGCACCAGGGTGATCGACTTGATGTTGCAGACCAAGTAGCCGACCTGCCCGGCCTTCAACGATTCGCACGGCCGCTTGCCAGGCGTGAACTGACCGACCTCCAGCACTTCATGCACAGAGCCGCCGCGCAGATATTTGATCTTCTGCCCTTTGCGAACTGTGCCGTTCATCATGCGCACGTAGGCGATCGCGCCGCGGAATTCGTCGTAATGCGAGTCGAACACCATCGCTTGCAGCACCGCGTTGGGGTCGCCTTTGGGCGGCGGGACGCGGTCGACGATCGCGTCGAGAAGTTCGCGGATGCCGATGCCCGCTTTGGCACTGACCTTCAGTACCTCATCGCGGTTGATGGCCAGCGTGTGCTCCATCTCTTCCACGACTTCATCGATCCGCGCGTGGACCATGTCGATCTTGTTGATCACCGGCAGGATCGTCAGTTCGTGCTCCATCGCCGCGTAGGCGTTGGCCACGGTTTGAGCTTCGACTCCTTGAAAGGCGTCGGCCAGCAACAGCGCCCCTTCGCAGCAGGCCAGCGACCGGGAGACTTCATAGTGAAAATCAACGTGTCCCGGCGTATCGATCAGGTTCAACTCATACATTTCGCCGCGGCGCTCATAGAGCAGCACCACCGCCTTGGCCTTGATCGTGATGCCGCGAGAGCGTTCCAACTCCATGTCGTCCAGCAACTGCTCTTTCATCTCGCGCAGCGCCACCGTGCCGGTCGTTTCCAGCAGCCGATCGGCCAACGTGCTCTTGCCGTGGTCGATGTGAGCGATGATGCAGAAATTGCGAATATGTTGGCAGTCGATGTCGGGCATGGTGGGTTAGTAAGGAGTGATGAGTGATGAGTGACGAGCAAGAAGGAGTGATGAGCGACCAGTGACGAGTGATGAGTGATGTCTCATAGTGTGCTACTGCTTTTTCGGCCAGATTGCTTTGGTTTTTCTCTTCAACTTCGCTCGTCCTCTTGCTCGTCACTCATCACTCGCCACTCGTCACTTCTTCCGGTACGCCGCCCGCGCGATTCCGGCGACGCCGATGTAGCCGGCATCGCCGCCGAGGCTAGCGTAGTCGATGACCACGCGGCTGGCGGGCACCGGGAACGCACGCTCGCGAACGACTTCGCGAATCCGCTCGAGGAAGCGCCGGCCGAGGTCGCGGTTGTGCCCGCCGAAATTCATGGCTCCGCCCAAGATGAGCGCCCCGGGGTCGATCGTGTGGATCAGCGTCACGCCAGCGATGCCCAAGTAAAAGGCCGTCTCCATGATTAGTTCTAGCGACAGTTCGTCCCCGTCCTCGGCGTGCCGCGCCAACATTAGACCGGACAGCGTCTGGCCCGCGTCCAGCGCTGCCCGCAGCGAACTGGGCCGGCCTGCTTCCAACGCTTCTTCCGCGCGCTTCACTAATGCCGTCGCGCTGCCGTACGCTTCCAAATGTCCGCGCTGGCCGCAGCCGCACATCCGCGCCGTGTCGTGATAGTCGATGATGATGTGCCCGCATTCGCTGCCGTGGCTGTTCTCGCCGTCGATCGACAAGTCGCCGATGATGATTCCGCCGCCGACACCGGTGCCCAACGTCAACAGCACAATGCTGGGAAACTCGCGGCCGCTGCCCACCCAATACTCGCCGTACGCCGCCGCGTTGGCATCGTTGGCATACGACACGGGCCGCCCGCAGGCTTGGCTCAGCCGATCGCGCACCGGAAAATTCCGCCACGCCGGCATGTTGGGCGGCTCTAGAATCATGCCCGCCGGAATGTCCATCGTGCCCGGCGTGCCCAGGCCGACGGCGGCGATGTCTTCCATCTGCATTTGCCGATCGGCCAACATCCGCCGAATCGCCGTCGTCGTCCGCTCGATCGCGTCTTCGGGTCCCTTTTCCTCTTCGGTCGGAATGCTGGTGAAGGCAAACGTCTGCCCCAAATCGTCGACAAACCCGATCTTGATGTTCGTACCGCCCACGTCCACGCCCACAAAAAACGGGCGCTGAGCTTGCGAAAGCGGAATCGGTTCGTGGCTGTTGGACATAGCAACGTAGCTGTCTTTTACGGGCGGAATGCGACAGTTGCTGAGTATAGAGCTTGGCCGGATTCTCGACAATCGCGGCCAGCAAACGGCAGTTCATTCGCCGAGCAATGTTCGCACTTCGAGAGCGAGAGTCGGCAATTTGAGTTGTACGAGATCCCAGACGACACGGTCGTCGACGACATCGTAGCCGTGAATCAGGATGTTTCGAAACGCAATGATTCGTGGATATTCACTGATTTGGTCGATCGTGTCAGGGTCTACTTTCGACAAACGGTTCAGGGCTTCGCCGATGATCTCGAACTGCCGCTCATCGCCTGAGCGAAGTAGGCCGTCGGCCGCGTAATCGCTGAACGTCTTTCCTGCCGTAAACTGCTCGATCGCGAATGCGGCGTGCCGAACGTCTTCCAAATGCTTTTTCGAGTCACGCTGCATAAAGAAGTGTCCGGCTCTCGTTCACTGCTTCGAGGAAATAACGATTCTTGATGGCTCCAACCATGACGAGATCGACAGAGCGGCCGAAGAGTTGTTGAAGGGCTTCGAGTAATCCAAAGTAAGCATCGGCGAATTCGCCCGGTTGAAGCGGAAGAAACTCGACGAGAAAGTCGAGGTCACTGGCTTCGGCACGAAAGTCCCGGCCATTTGCAGCCGAACCGAACAATTCGAGCCGCCGAACGCGAAATTGTTCGCAGAGCCGGTGCAGCGCTTCGCGATGATTTACAATCAAACTGATCATGGTCCTCGCTCCCTGTTGTTATCATAGTCCACCAGGGTCCGCTGGGACTAGGTCGACCTAGGCGCCGAATCATCGGTCGGCCGCCAAGCCACCAACCGCGCCTCGTGATGCTGGCCGTCGAGCCATCCTTCGTGGTAGCGGACGATCTCCAGGCCCTCAACCAGATTCGGCAACTCGCCATCGTCCAGCAGATACTGAGCGGGCGGTTTTTCGTGCCGCGACAGGTTGCCGCGCGTAGGCTGCACAACGACCAGAATGCCGCCCGGCTTCAGCGCGGCTGGAAACGTTCGAAACAGCGGCCGCCAGAGATAGCAGACGGAGACGATCAAGTCCCACGGTCCCTGCGGAAACGGCTCGGTTTCCAAATCCACGAGCAGCGTACGGATCGACACGCCGGCATCGGCCGCGCGACTGCACGCGCACTTCAATCCCATCTCGGAAATATCGGCGATTGTCACGTCCAGTCCGCGCTGCGCAAGCCAAATCGCATGCCGTCCCGCGCCACCCGCAATATCCAAGGCCCGACCGTACCGCGGCAGCAGGTCGTCCAACTCAACCAGCAGCGGCGAAGGTTCGCACACCGCAAACTCACGCTGCGAATACTTGGCGTTCCATTTCTCGCGGTCTTCGTTGGGCATGGGTCAGTAGTCAGTAGTCCGTGGTCAGTGGTAAAGTGTGTTGCCTCCTCATCGCTCCATTGTTCCACAACTACTGACAACTGACTACGGACCACTGACGGCGGTCTTAAATCTCAATCGCAATCGAGGGAGCCGAAATCGGCCCTCGAAAAGTGGTGTTGGTGAAAACACCGCTGGGCGTTTCCAATGGGTGAAGTCTTGCAAACTTTTCCCTTGGGAACGGAGTCCCAGCGATGCC
>JBGTKH010000090.1:0-4243 GCA_041744735.1 Pirellulaceae bacterium
GGGCTGAATTCGTCTTGTCACGCGAAGGCCAACGGCGGTACAGTTTTCGCCCACTTGCCGCGGAAAGTCAACTCGGGAGGAAACGCATGAGAAGTGTCGGCCTTTTTTCATAGCAGATAACCCTTCTCAGCCTGCACAATCCCTTCGATCTGACCGCTGCGCTCGGCGCGACTGCGGCAACGGGCCAGCCAACGGCCGCTTACAGCGTGAGCTTCGATAACAATAGCACCTACAATGAATCCACAAACTCGGGGCGATTGAAATTCGACGGGGTCAAGGAAATCAAGATTACGCTCACGGCGGCCGACGACGCCGACGCGCAAGGCACCACCAACGTCGCCCTAGTGCCCTGTCCAGTCTAAATATTCGGGTTGCCGGAATCGGGGATTTCAGGGAGCCTTCCCGTAACAAGGAAGTTCTCGATGAACAAGAAGTATACCGTACGGCTCTCGGATGAAGAGCGAAAGGTTTGTGAGCAAATCATCAAGGATCACAAGGGCAAGTCGGAGAAATTGCGGCGTGCTCAGATGCTGCTGAAGGCCGATGCCGATGGTCCGGGATGGAATGATGAAAAGATCAGTGAGGCGGTCGGCTGTCGCGTGCGGACGATCGAAAACGTGCGGATGCAGTTGGTGCTGGAAGGTTTTGAAGCGGCGCTCAACCGGAAAAAACGGGCGACTTCACCCACGGCCCCCCGGCTCGATGGTGTGGGCGAAGCGAAACTAATTGCGATGCGCCTCGGAAAACCTCCGACGGGATATGGCCGGTGGTCGTTGAGGCTGTTGGCCGATCAACTGGTGGAACTGGAAATCGTGCAATCCATCAGCCCGGAGACGGTTCGTAAGACGCTAAAAAAAACGGCATGACGAAGCGCAAAATCGAATCCTGGGTGATTCCTCCCGAGGCCGACGGCGAGTTCGTCGCCCACATGGAGGAAGTCCTGGAAACCTATGAAACAGCGTACGATCCGCAATGTCCGGTGCTCTGCATGGACGAACAGCCGGTGCAACTCATCGGCGAGACCCGCGTACCGATCCAAGCCACCAAGCATCATCCGGAACGCGTCGATTACGAATACGCACGCAAGGGAACCGCGAGCATCTTCATGTTTGCCGAACCGCTGTCGGGATTCCGGCAAGCCACGGCGCGTGCTCGTCGAACGAAAGTCGATTGGGCTCTCGAAGTCGCTCAGTTGCTCGACACGCGATATGCGAAGTGTCCCAAGGTGACGCTGGTGAGCGATAACCTGAATACGCACACGAAGGGTGCCTTCTATGAGGCGTTCCCTCCCGAACAAGCTCGGGAGTACGTGCGACGAATTGGGTGGGTCAATACGCCCAAGCACGGCAGTTGGCTGAATATCGCCGAATGCGAACTCAGTTGCTTGACCAGCCAATGTCTGGCAGGCCGACGCATTGGGGAGATGGAACTTTTGCAATCAGAAATCGCAGCTTGGTCAAAGAAGACCAACGACAAACAACGCGGAGTCGATTGCAGTTCAAAATCGAAAACGCACGAGTAAAACTCAGGCGACTCTACCCGAAAATTAAGACTTGACAACGCACTAGTTCGTTGCTCGGCCGTTAGCGGCTTGGGTTTGCCATCGTAGTTGGGATCATTGAGGCCCATCGCATCCATGGACGCTTCCTGTCGCGCGTAGTCCTCTCGCAGTTCTGGTGGGTCCGACTCGCAGTAGGCAATCGCCTCGCGCACTGCTTCAACGGGCAAGCCATAATCAGCGGCAATCTCTTCCGGCGTCATCGGCTCGGCACACGCATACCAACCGTAAAGCGCACGCGCGGGGATTCGCGTTCCCCGGACGAACAGTTGCTTGTACGCCGACTTTGCGTTTGGCTCAAGGTGAACGTAGTTGATCGATGCTGTGCTCATACGACCATTCTACTGAGAAAGAGACTGTCGCATCAACGGCGATGGTAAAAATCAATGTTCTCGGTGGATCTCGGTGGGCTGATTGTCGACGCGCGCAATTGCGACTTCGTGAAGCAATTGGGGGTCGATGTCGGCGCTCCACTCGGCGATGGAGTTGAGGTCCACGCGGCGGTCGTTGGGGTCGGGGGCGAGGCTGTTGTCTATTAGGTTCCGTAGGTTGTCGTTCAAGGGAGGACTATCCTTTAGCCGCGCCGTTTCTATCATCTGCGACGGGGGACACCGGCGATACATTTGTTGCTGCAGCAGGCTCATGATGTCCACTTGGTCGAACAGCGGCTTGCCGGCTAAGAGTTCGAAAGCGATGCAGCCGAACGAAAAGATGTCGGCGCGGTGATCGACGTGGCTGCCCAGGAGTTGTTCGGGCGGCATGTAACGCGGCGTGCCGACGATTTCGCCCTCGCGGGTCAGGCCGCCACTGAGCAGCGAACGGGCCAAGCCAAAATCGGACAGCCGCAGTACGCCGTCGCGTTGCAGCATGACGTTCGCCGGCTTGAGATCGCGATGGATGACGCCCTGAGCGTGAGCGTACGTCAAACCGGCGGCCAGTTGACCGAGGATCGGCCGAACTTGCTCTTCCGTGAGAGGCTGAAACGTGTTGATCAGTCGCGACAATGTCGGACCGTCGCAATACTCCATGACAATGAAAAACGTGTTATAGGCCGCAATGCACTGATGCACTTGGACGATGTTCCGATGCCGCAGCGACTCGATGACCGCGGCCTCGTGCCGGAAGCGCTTCACCGATCGCGGATCGTAGGCCAACGGGTGCCGCATCATTTTCAGGGCGATGCGGCGGCCGGTTGCGATCTCTTCCCCTTCGTACACGACGGCCATGCCGCCGTAACCCAAGCGGCGTTTGACGCGATATCCGCCGATCACTTTGTCGTACAGGGCGTCGACGTCGCGTTTGCCCAGTCGCGAAGTGATGATGTCCGCGAACCCGACGGCCAGCGTGGGAAACGATTGTACGACGCGCGGAAAATCGTCCGCGGCCAGCACCAGCGCCCGCACCGGCGTGGTCGCCACCACGTCGGCGCTGTGAGGCTCGCCGGTCAGCAGCGCGATCTCGCCGATTACGCAGCGGCGAACGTTGCGACAGACGACGTGCTGCTGCCCGCGCTCGTCGGACAAATTGACATCGACTTCCCCGTCCACGAGCACAATCAATCCTCCGGCCGGTTCACCTTGGCGGATCAGCCTTTCGCCGGACTCGTATCGCCGTTCGGTCAACAGGCTGGCGATGCCGTCGATCACCGCTTCGGGCAGATCGCAGAACGG
This sequence comes from Pirellulaceae bacterium, assembly GCA_041744735.1. Lineage (GTDB taxonomy): Bacteria > Planctomycetota > Planctomycetia > Pirellulales > Pirellulaceae > JBGTKH01. The sequence goes on from JBGTKH010000090.1 coordinate 3,229, forward strand.
TTTCAGGCCCATCAGCAACGGCACGAAAGCGCCGCGGTTGGCCGCAGTTGCTGGAGACGTTAACGGTCCGAACGGCGTCTGCTGAAAGGCGTCCTGTACCACGGATGAACGATCGGGGAACCGCTGCAAGTACTCGTCGACCATCGGCTCTTCGCCCGCCAGCTTTCGCAACTCGAGTTCGGAGCTTAACAGGTGGAACAGGATCGCGCTCGTCTCGAATGACTGGTGGTCCGATAAGTACTGCTCGATTCTTGGCCGCGCTTCTGACGTGCTCGCAGTCCAACGGCTTTCAAATTCGTCGAGCATCCGCCCGACGCGCCCCAGCAGGCGCGATCCCAACTCGCGAGTCGTCCCCGGGCCGCTCATGGCGCGTTTGCCTCCAACAGTTTCTGCCAGATTTGCCGGATGCGAGCGAGCTTGAAACGAACATTACGCGTCGTACAACCAAGCTGCGTGGCGATTTCTGCTTGCGAGTGACCGCAGAACGCCAGCACCGCGACTTTCTGCAACGATGCGTCGTCCAGCCGGTCGAGCCATTCCTGGCACATCAGATCAAACTCATGGCTAGGCAGCACGGCCAACGTGGCCATCACGGAGTCCGCATCGGCCGCGTTCGGGCCAAGCAGTGACGCTTCGTTGACAGTTCGCCGTCGCCCGCGAAGCTGCTTTAACGCTTTGCGGCAGGTGATTGTGGCCAGCAGCCGCCGAAGTTCATCGACATCCGTGAGTTCCGCAAACTGACCCGCCTTCGCACGCCGCAGATACGTCCGCACGGCACTCTGCACGGCGTCCGAGTCCCGTCCATGTAGCACGCGATCGGCCAATCGACGCAGCCTGGGCAGCAGCAGTTCCAAAACTTGGCCTGTTGCCTCGGCGTCGCCGTTGGCAATTCTCTCATGCAGATCAAAAACCCAAGCCGCCATTGATTCACCCCCAACAGGACGCCCCACCGCGTCCGTAGATCGCACCGGCGGATTATGTACTTTGATTCTACAACAAGTGGAACACAGTTGCG
>JBGTKH010000091.1:0-6840 GCA_041744735.1 Pirellulaceae bacterium
AGCGCCGGCCGCTGAAGATGATCCGTTTAAAGCCGCCAGCAACGAGCTGCCGATGCGGCTGTGGACCGATGACACGGGCAAGTACCAAATCACCGGCCGCTTGACCGAGATTCAAGAAGGCGGCAAGGTGCGCCTGTTTAAAGACAACGGCAAGTACACGACCGTGCCCATGAATCGGTTAAGCAAAGCCGATCAGGAGTACGTCGGGCAATTGGCCGCCACGTTCGGTCAGGGCGTCGTCGGTCAACTTGCGGGCCGTTAATGAATGTCGGCTTTGTCCATCGCTGACACAAATCTGACATGGGGCCGGAGCGTGCTGAGTGCGTTCTGGCCCCATTTTGTCATCGCCAGATACGCCACAACGTAACCCGACGCTTTCTCGCGCTGCCCTTTGGGTCGCGGTTAATTATTGCTCTTTGTCCGCGTCAAAGAGTTGTCGTATAATCCGCGCAATCCGACAAGGAGGTCGTAGTCATGCGTAGAAGAGTTATTGTTTGGGGTTTAGTTGCCGTCGCCGCTGGTGCGTTGGCGTCGTTGGCGGCCATCAGTCAGGCGCGCGTCGGAAGACGTGTGGTGTGTGCGCCGGCAACGCCCCTGCCTGCCGGAATCCGAACGCCGGTCGCAGATCTTTCTCGGCCATCCGACACACACAATCTGGATGCAGTCGCCGCATCAGTTGGCGAACGCGAGCCGAATGACGCGGCTGTCATCGCCGAGATCTTGGAGATTCGTCGTCAGCAAGGCGTGCAAGTGCTCAACGATGCGTTCCTCGATGAGACTTCGGCCAGTGACTTGGAACAACCTGGCCACCCGGTCTCCAAGTTTCTCTCCGACGACTTTTCGTCCGCACTGCGGCGCGTCGCCGCAAATTCAACGTCAAGCGTGCCCGCCGTTGCCGATACAAAACAGGAAGCGTGCCAACAAGAGTTTGATCGCTCATTGCAAAATGGCGACGACGACCAATTGATTGCGGCGTTGCTCTGCGCCGGCCGTCACTTGGATCGCCGTGCCGACGAACTGGAAGAGGCCCGGCAATTCCAACACGCCGACCGGCTGCGCCATTTGGCCCACCGGCTGCGGAAAGAAGCACGTGCGATTGACGGCGGGCAAGTGTCCGGTCCCTCGGCTCTCACCAACCCAACTCGCAACATCAAACCTGGCCCTTCGGGCTAGTGCTTTGTCAAAGCTTAGTTTTAGGGTTGGCCAACTGCGTGGCGTAAGCTTCCAGCTTGCGTTTCTGGGACGAATCGGGTCGGCAAGCAGGATGCTTACCCCACGTTTTAACTTTGACGAAGTTTCTGCGCAGCCGGCAAAGTTTAACATGTCAGCGAAACCAATTGCGCACGCCCAGCGCAAAGATGATCCACAGAGCGGCCACGGCCTCGCGCGAATTGATTTTCGAATGACCCTTCTGACGTTCGACGAATACGATCGGAGTTTCACCGAAACGGGCACCCAGCCGCTTCACGCGCCACAGTATCTCTTCTTGAAACGAATAGCCGCGGCTGCGAATCTGGTCGAAGTCCAACTGCTTTAACAACTCCGTGCGATAGCAGCGCATCGCGCCGCTGCAATCTTTCACTTTCAGTCCCAGCAAACAGCGCGCGTACAGGTTCACTCCGCGGCTCATCAGATGCCGATGCAGCGGCCAGCCTTCAATCCCGCCGCCCGCGACATAGCGCGAACCGATCATCATGTCGACGGGCGGACCGTGGTCGGGTTGCATGCCGGCCAGCAAATCGGGCAAGTAGCGCGGCGGGTGGCTAAAGTCCGCGTCCACGTTCAGCACATAGTCGTAGCCGTGCTCGATGGCATACCGCATTGCAGCCACGGTCGCAGTGCCGAGTCCCAGTTTGCCAGATCGGTGCAAACAGCGAACGCGGCGATCGTCCACTGCGCGCTGGTCGCACCAGCGGCCGGTGCCGTCCGGCGAGTTGTCGTCGATCACCAGAATGTCCACGTCGGGCACGTACTGAAAGATCTCGTCCACCAGCCGCGGCAGGTTTTCGATTTCGTTGTAGGTAGCAATTGTGACGAGCGTGCGGGGCGCGGTGGACACGGCGTTACTTCCCCAACTGAATTTGAAAACGGTATGCTCGTAACTCCTCCAGCACCCGCTCGATATCAGCGGGCAACGGCGCCGTGAACTCGATCGGATCGCCGGAGATCGGATGCAGCAGTTTGAGCCGCCGTGCATGCAGCGCGTGCCGGCCGAGCAGCACGTGGTCATCCTGCTGACGGCGAATTTCGCCGCGCGTGATTTCCGCTCGGCCGCCGTACAATCGGTCACAGAGCACCGGGTAGCCGACGTGAGCCAAGTGCAGGCGAATCTGATGCGTGCGGCCGGTCTTGGGCAGCACTTTGAGCGCCGCGAAACCGTCGAAGCGCTCCAGCACTTCGAAGAACGTGCGAGCCTCGCGGGCGTCAGGATCTTGCGGGCGAATCGCCATCTTCTCGCGGTGGTACGGGTGCATGCCGATCGCTTGTTCGACCACGTCGCGGTCGCGGTCCGGCACGCCGGCAACGATCGCAAAGTATTCCTTCTCCGTCGTGCGGGCTTCGAACTGTGCGGCCAGGGCCAGGTGCGCTCGGTCCGTCTTTGCGACCACAATCACGCCGCTTGTGTCGCGATCCAAACGATGCACGATTCCGGGACGAGTTGGTCCGCCGGTCGAACTGAGCTGCTCGAAGTGAAATGCCAGGGCACTGGTAAGTGTGCCGGACCAATGTCCCTTGGCCGGATGCACGACCATCGCAGGCGGCTTGTTAATGGCCGCGAGATATTCGTCTTCGTAGAGAATTTCCAGCGGGATGTTTTCGGGCCGCGGACCCGCGCGAGGCATCTCGGGCAGCACCACCGTCACTCGCTGGCCGGGCCGCAAGCGATAGGCAACCTTCGTGCGCTCGCCGTCAACTTGCACGCCGCCAGCGCTGATCACGCGCCGCAACTGCACGCGGCTATGCAAAGGAAAATGCGCCGCCAGAAAAGTGTCGAGCCGTAATCCCGATTGATCCTCGGGCACAATCAACTCGCTCGGCTCCGAAGATAGCTCGTTGGGGGCCATAGTGCCATGAGCGCCGGACTACGTATTACTTTTCGTCGTCCGTTTTCGGCGAAGGGGTTTCCGCTGTGGGATTCTCGTCAGCCGAGTCTTTCGACTTTTCGGCGGCTGGTTTATCTTCCGAAGCCGCTGGCGCCGGAGATGACGATACAGGTTCGCCGTTGTCCGGCTTCGGCTCGTTCGCGCTCGGAACAGCTTCCGGTTCCGTCTTGTCGGTCGTCGCTGGCGGCGTTGTTACGCCGCTGCCGGGGAACGAAATATTGGGCCGATCCGGTAAGCTATCGAGATCGAAGGTGGGATTCTCAAATCCGTCGCCGAATGTTGACGATGGATCGCGCGGGATCACGGGCGGCAGCGGTTTGTGCTCGGCCAATTCTTCATAGAACGTTTCGATTTCCGGCCGCAGCTTGCCTGTGGAAGCATCCACCAGTTGCGCCAGCCGCCGCGTCGCAGCCTTGCCGATCGCCGTGTCGGGAGCTTGCTTAGCCAACTCTTCGTACTTGGTCCGCGCCGCATCCAACTCGCCGAGCGACTCGTGCACTTGCGCCAGTCCGAACACGGCCCGTTGCCGCAACATCGGTTCGCGAACCGCCGCTTGTTCGACGGCCGCGTAGTTATCTTTCGCCTTTTTCAATAACTCGCGCGCTGCTGCAGGGTCGCGGAACATCTCCATGGACGCTTCGGAAACTTGACTGTCCGCAGCCGACTGCAAAGCCCACAATCCGGCCGATGTGCCCACGTAGTCTTTCGCGACCTTGTTCAACGCTTCGCCCGGTTCTGGATCTGACATAGCGCCGAAGTACGCGCTCCAACCTCGTCCCACATCTGCCGATTGCCGCCGCGTGATAACGTTCACCGCAATCCCCACGGCCAAGAGCCCGATGAGCACCCCCGCGATCATTTTGGAGTACGGCTTGACGGCTTCCAACTGCTTACCCAAATGATCGGCCAACCAATTGGTTTGCAGTTCGTGACGGCGTTGAGTTTTCATGGGACTGCTCGATTCGCGGGCGCTTTGATCGGCGAAAGACACCGCCCGCAGGCACACGGCCGCAACGGCGTCACAGTGCGCAAGTATAGAAGTGTTCGGCGAATAAGGTCAAGGGCGACCGTCGCGCGGTCACCGTTACAACTGGGGTCAGACGTACAGATTTCAATTTTGACGGAACAACGCCGATCCACAATGGACAAGTTTTCCTCCGTCAAAATTGAAATCTGTACGTCTGATCCCGCCGTGACCCTTTCGCCATGTGCGGCTCGCCGGTACGATCCATCAGCATGCCGCACGACTTGAATCCAGACCAGCGAAAGGCCGTTCAAACGCTGTCGGGGCCGCTTTTGGTTTTGGCCGGAGCCGGCTCGGGCAAGACGCGCGTGGTCACGTACCGCATTGCGAACCTGATCCGCCACGGCACGCCGCCCGACAGGATTCTGGCCGTTACGTTCACCAACAAAGCCGCAGCGGAGATGCAGGATCGCGTCGGGGCGCTGCTGGGCAAGCGGCTGAAGTCGCGGCCCTTCGTCTCCACGTTTCATGCCCATTGCGTGAAAGTCCTGCGGCGGCACATCCGCAAGCTCGGGTACCCGGTGAAGTTCGCCATCTACGACCGCGGCGATCAGGAAAGTTTGGCTCGCAGCGTGCTGCGCGAGATCAAGGTCTCCGGCGAAATGCTGCGGCCCGGTGATTTGCTCAGCCTCATCAGCAGTTGGAAGTCGTCGTCGGTCCGTCCGCCGCAAGCCACATCGCTGGCGAAGACCGACAAAGAGCACTTGGCCGCAATGGCCTACCGCCGCTATCAACGGGCATTAAAGAACGCCGGCGCGGTGGACTTCGACGACCTGCTGCTGCTGACCGAAGATCTGTTCGCGCAATTTCCCGACGCCCGCCGCGCAGAGGCCGCTCTGTTCGATCATCTGCTGGTCGACGAATACCAAGACACCAACGGCAGCCAATACCGCATCATCAAGGCGCTGGCCCGCGAGCATCGCAATTTGTGCGTGGTAGGCGACGACGACCAATCGATCTATGGCTGGCGCGGCGCGGAGGTCGAGCACATTTTGCACTTCACGCGCGATTGGCCCGGTGCCATGGTGGTGCGGCTGGAAGACAACTATCGTTCGACGGCCGCGATCCTGGAATTGGCGAATCGCTTGATTGCCTACAACAAGAAGCGGCACGACAAGGTGCTGCGCGCCGCACGACCCGGCGGCGAGAAACCGCGCATTGAACAATACAAAGATGAAACGACCGAAGCCAAGTCGGTGATCGACGACATTCTGCGCCACCTACAGAAGCCGGGCGTCGATCCGCGCGATTTCGCGATCCTGTTTCGCACGAACGAACAGCCGCGGGCGTTCGAGACGGAGCTGCGACGCGCCAAGCTCCCGTATGTGCTGCTGGGCGGCATGTCGTTCTTCGACCGTAAAGAAGTCCGCGACATCCTGGCCTATCTGAAGGTGCTCGACGCGCCGCAAGATGAAGTCTCGCTGCTGCGGATCATCAACACGCCGCCGCGCGGTATCAGTGCGAAGACGGTCGAACTGCTGATGCAGCAAGCAGTCAGCCAGAGCAAGACGGTTTGGGACATGCTCCAGCAGGCAGCAAAACTTCCCGAACTGCCGCCGCCGGCCGTGCAGGCGGCTGACACCTTTGTGTCACTAATCCGCCAGTACCGCCAGCGGCTCGGCCAGGCGACGCTGGTCGACGTGGCGGGCGACTTGATCGCCAAGATCGGCTATCAGCATGAACTTCATCGAAAATATCCCGATCCCAACGAACAGCAATCACGCTGGGCCGCTGTCGAAGAAGTGGTCAACGCGATCGGGGCTTATGAAAAGAAGACGAAGAAGCCCACGCTGGCCGGATTCCTGGACGAGGTCGCGCTGGGCGGCCGCGAGTTCGACAACGAAAAGGAGAATCAGCTTCAACGCAACGCCATCGCCCTGATGACGCTGCACAGCGCCAAGGGCCTGGAATTCCCGTACGTCTACATGGTCGGCATGGAAGAAGGACTACTGCCGCACCACCGCAGCGTTGCAGCCGAGGGCGCCGCGATCGATGAAGAACGCCGCCTCTGCTATGTCGGCGTCACGCGGGCCCAGGAACGCCTCACGCTGTCGCTGGCTCTCACACGCATGAAATGGGGCAAACCCCGCGACAGCGTCCCCAGCCGCTTCCTGTACGAAATCACCGGCGCCGCGGATAATCCGAGAAAGTCGCATACATCGGCACAAAGTGAGCACCAGCAGCAACCACCGGAAACGTCACGCGACGCTGCTAACTTTCGCTCTGACAGCGCTGCACCGGATAAGAAGCCACACACCAAGAGCCCGGCCGCCAATCGTCGTCGAACACCCTAACGATGATACGCAACAGCAATTGATTTCGAGCGGTCGTTCGTTGTACGATGAATAGAGAGTCAGGCCTTGATGAACGGGGACAACTGACCACAAGGAACGACGAAATGCAGGTTGAAGTGGACCCAGTTCTTCGGCGGGCCGGCCGAAGTGCTGCGTGAACTTGTCCACGTGCCAGGTGTACGAATCGATCGTGCGGGGCGAGAGATTGCGGACCTGCATGTCCTCGGCCATACGGCGTGTGAGCGGCGTCAAACGATTGCGAAACGGAGTCATGAGAAACGTTCCTTGAGCTGAGAGTAAAGACGAGCGATGCCCCGTGCATCCCCTATCTCCCAGCATGCTTGCGCCCCAAGAAAGCGCAAGCCCTTACAATCGAAACGTTCGCTACCACCAGCCCCCGCTTCGCCACATCAACCAA
>JBGTKH010000092.1:0-7531 GCA_041744735.1 Pirellulaceae bacterium
CGATCGACGTGGCGTTGATGACGATGTCGGTCCCATGCTCGATGTGATAGTCGCCTTGCCACACAACGAGCTTGGCGGCAACTTTCACGCGGTTGTTCAGCAAGTCGACCAACTCTTGTCCGCGCTGCTGCGTGCGGTTGACGATCGTGATCGCCGCGGCTTTGGCCAGACCGACTTCTACGGCGATGGCCCGCGCTGCACCGCCGGCGCCCAGGATCACAACCTTCTTGCCCGCGGGGTCGGTCACGCCGCGCAGCGATTGCACGAAACCTTTGCCGTCGGTGTTCTCGCCGATGAACTTGTCGTCCACGCGGTTGATACAGTTGACGGCGCCCATCAGCTCGGCCGCTTCGCTCAAGCCGTCCAGATGTTGGATCACGGCCACCTTGTGTGGAATCGTGAAATTTCCGCCGCGAAATCCCATGGCCCGCATGCCGCATAGCGCGTCGGCCAGATTCTCAGGCGGCACTTCCAGAGTCAGATACCGCCAGTCGAGCCCGGCGGCGGCAAAGGCCTGCTCCATCATGAACTGAGTCGGGTTGCCGGCCACCGGTTGGCCCAGGCAGCAAACGATTTCCTGAAGCGAAGCATTGGACACGGCGAGCGTTGCTCCTACACGTGCGAGTTCTCTCGAGACGGATGCTCAGGTGCATTGACCGTTAGAGCCGGTATATTGTGAAGCAGCGATCCGCAGATTGCAACGCCACGCTCCCACCGCGACTGGGCAGGTCACAGGCTGCAACCACAATAGACAGAATATGAAGCCGCATAATCTGTTGATGGCCCTGTTCGTCGTCGCCTTTGTGGTCATCGATTTCATTGTGGGCGGCGCGTCGGCTCACATATGGACTGTCGGTCCTAGAATCCCGACTCTGATCGGTTTCGTTCTCGTGGGAATCGTGTTTGGACAGGTCGGGCTGATGGCGACGTGGTTGGTTTGGGGCGCGGCTCCTCTGCCGCTACGACTGCTTCTGAATCTGTCCGTCGCAGGCTTACTTTCCTTGCCCCTTGGCTCGAGCACCAATCCATCGGCCGCTCAATGGTTCGGGGTCCTGTGCGTGTACGCCGTGGGCGTCGCAACGCCGAATGTCGGACTGCGGGTATTGGGTTTGCGTTGTTCGACCAGCTATGGCCGGCAGCCAATCGAGCCGCATCGCTTGGCGGATCGCCGTTGGCAGTTCACGCTCGCGGGTTTGCTCGGTGCGATCACGGCCGTAGCCATTTTGTTAGCGGCCGCTCGCTGGATGGATTTCCCTTGGGAATTCGCTGTGGAGATCGGACTTTACTGTGGTGGTTTCGTCGTCGTGGCATTAGTTTCGTTATGGGCAACGTGGGGACGGCGCTGGTGGGTGTTGCGCGTGGTTGTTGTGTGTCTGCTTGTTCCAGCGGTCGGAGCGGCACTAGGTATGGTGGAACGGCCAATCGGTAGCGCCGCCATCTTTGTGGTTGTGACACTTTCCCAGGCCGCGGCGATTTGCACTGGTGCGCTGATCGTGCGCGTCGGAGGCGTGGTCATGATATGGCCGGCGCGACGAAGCTCGGCTGAGTCTACGGAGGAGTCCAGATTCGCGCCGCCTTGACTTGCTCCGTCGCTGGGCGGACGCGCCGCGCTTTGATACGCACGTACGGCGCGACGTAACGGCTGCGATGAGGCCATTGGCCGACGGCTGCGTCCTTGTCGGCGTGCACGGGTTCGATCAGGTCTTCGATCACGAACCCCGCGCGGCACAGGCCGCCGATCAACTCCTCCCAGCGATGCAGGTACTCCAGCGTTCCCTCTTCACGATGCCGGCTGCCGGTGACCTGCGGCAGCGGACCGCTGCGATAATACGGTTCGGTCAACTCGTAGCCATTGGGCGACGGGTGCACGCCGGCTTGCAGACTGGCCGGTTGCTTGTGCTGACTGACGTACAAACCGCCGCCGCGAGTGATCCGCGCGACTTCGCGGTACACGGGCACAATCTGCGGCAAGTAGCACGTGCTGACCGGGTGAATCACAATGTCGAACTCATTGGCGGCGAACATCGACAGGTCGTCCATCGACGCTTCGACTGTCCGCATGTCCAACTGTCGTTCGGCCGCTACTTGCCGGTCCAACTCCAGCATCGCCGGGCTGATGTCGACCACGGTCACGATGCCACCCGCCGCGGCATACAACGGCCCTTGCCGTCCGCCGCCTGCCGCCAAACACAGCACGCGCCGCCCGCGAATATCGCCGCCCAACCAACCCAGCCCATCTACGGTCGCCAACGGATTCAGAAAATCCTCGTCCGCCGCCGGCCGAGTAAATCGCTGCTTCCCGCGCACGCGCCCATCCCAGGCGCGGCGATTGTGGTCGTGAGCGGTCGACGCAGGTCTGTCGTCGGCATTCATACGTTGCATCGTGCGCCGGCGTACAGGGAAGGTCAATGGGTGTAAGCAGGAAGGGGTCGGGAGTCTTTTCCATGTCGGCGGAAATGCGATCCCCCGTTCCGAACCAGTTATTCGCCGACATGAAAAAGACTCCCGACCCCGTTCGCCCGGTGGTTGAAACTCGCCTTGGTTGTCGCGGTTGAGTGTGATAACTTGATCGAATCGGCATGGGGAATCCGTTCGTGGATTTCGGGAATTTCATGGAGGTCTGGGGATGTCGCTGGCCAGTCGTTGTGCGGGGGATTTTGACTCGCGCGTCCAATCGAAAGGGCGCAGCTACTTCTTGGCGAATCGAGTCGAGTTGGTGGCCCAGTTTCCATTCGGCGTCGAGGCGCTGGTCGAGGGTTCGGAACGAAGCCCTTATGAGGTCACAATCAATTGGGAGGCCGCCCGCGACGGCGAACTGGCGGCAAAGTGCACGTGTCCTCATTTCAACGGCGGTGATCTTTGCAAACACGTCTGGGCGACGCTGTTAGCCGTGGATCAAGCAGGCTTGGCCAGCCGCGTAACGGGGAAACGCCGCTTATATGTGCTCGACAATGATGAACTCAGCGATGAAGATGATGACTATCTCGACGGTTACGACGACGACGATGACTTCGACAATGACGAATTCGGTTCTCGCGACAGTCCACGTCGTCCCGCCGGGCGCTCCAAACTCACGTCGCGAGGCGCTGCGGCGCGGCCCAAGCCGTGGCGAATGCAACTGGACGAGCTCAGCACTCTAGCCACCGGTCTGGCGAGCGTTTCGTTCAACGGCGTAAGCGAAGTGCTGGGAGAAAAGCGGCGCGACGCGTGGTACGTGCTGAACGTCGGTTCGAGCCTGCGCGAGGGTGCGCTGCTGATCGAATTCCACCAGCGCGAGTCGAAACGCAACGGCGAATTCGGCAAGATCAAGAAGCTCAGCCTCAACCGGTCCGACATCGCGCAATTCTCGGACGCCACGGACCGCGAACTCTTACAACTGCTGGTCGGCAACGACGCGCGCGACAGCACAGTGCAGAATTATTACCACGGATACACGTCGTCTCCGTATGGTTCGTGGCTCAAGTTCACACACTGCGCCGTCTCGCCGGTCATGTATGACATCGTGTTGCCGCGGCTGTGTGCAACGGGCCGGTTTGTGTGGCTGCTGGAAAATGCACAGCCGCCGGAGGACGGGCGGCCGCTGGCGTGGGACGACGGGCCGGCGTGGCGGTTCCGGCTGCAAATTGCGGCCGACGACAAAAGGAAATGCTGGCGGATCGCTGGCGAGCTCATTCGCGGCGAGCAGTCCCTGCCGCTCGCCGAACCGGTGTTGTTGCTATCCTCCGGCATCGTCGTGTTTGCCGATCGCCTGGCGCGGCTCGATGCGGGCAGCAGTTTTTCCTGGATCTCGTTGTTGCGAAAAGCGAACGCGGTCGAAGTGCCGTATCGCGACCGGGTGGAGTTGTTGGAGCAATTGTGGCGGCTGCCGTTAATGCCGGACGTTGTCATGCCGGACAATTTGCCGTGGGAGCAGGTGCGCGTCGAACCGCGCGGGCAGTTTTCGATCTTTTCGCCGCCCCAATTCGGCAACCCGAACCAACTGCATGCGAAGGTCTCATTCGTGTACGACAACCAAACCGTGTCGTCGCAGAACGGGGGCGCGGGGATCATCGACCGCCAGCATGAACGGATTCTGCCGCGTGCTCCGCAGCAGGAGCGTCACCTGATGGCGACGCTGGCGGCCGCGGGCGTTCAGCCGCCGAAGCGAAATTATTACCGCAAGTCCGATGCCGACGTGCAGTTCCCGAAGCGGTTGCTAGCCAACGTGGTCGGCAAACTGGTGGAGGCCGGCTGGGTGGTGGAGGCCGAAGGGAATCTGATCCGGCGGCCCGGACAATTTAAGTTAAGTGTCACGTCGAATGTCGATTGGTTCGAGTTGGATGGGCAGTGCGATTTCGACGGCGTGTCGGCCAGCCTGCCGGCGCTGTTGGCGGCGCTGCGCAAGGGCGAGCGCTACGTGCGGCTCGACGATGGTTCACAGGGCATGCTGCCCGACGAGTGGCTGACCAAGTACGGGGCGCTGGCCGAATTGGGCGAAACCGACGGAGACGCGCTGCGATTTGCCCCGTCGCAAGCCATGTTGCTCGACGCGCTGCTGGCCGCCCAGCCGGACGTGGACGTCGATCAGCAATTCGACCAGTTTCGCCGGAAGCTGCGATCGTTCGACGGCGTGAAGCCACACGAAGAGCCGCCTCAATTCGCGGGCGAACTGCGCCATTATCAGCAGGAGGGACTTGGCTGGTTAAACTTCCTGCAAGAGTTTCGATTCGGCGGCTGCTTGGCCGACGACATGGGCTTGGGAAAGACCGTGCAAGTGTTAGCGCTGTTGGAATCGCGCCGAACGCGAACGCTCGAAGACGGGCGAACGCGGGCTCCGTCGCTGGTCGTCGTGCCGCGCAGCTTGGTGTTCAATTGGATCGAAGAAGCGGCACGATTCACGCCGGAACTGCGCGTGCTAGATTACACGGGCATCGGCCGCTCTGCTCTGCGCGACCAACTGGAACAGCACGATTTGATTGTGACCACCTACGGCACGCTGCGCCGCGATATCGCGAAACTGAAAGACACACGATTCGACTACGCGATCCTCGATGAATCCCAAGCCATCAAGAACTCTCAATCGCAAGCGGCGAAGGCCTGCCGGCTGATCGAGGCAGATTATCGATTGGCGATGACTGGCACTCCGGTGGAAAACCATCTGGGCGAACTCTGGTCGCTCTTTGAGTTTCTGAACCCCGGCATGCTGGGACGGTCGTCGGCGTTCACCGCGGTCTCAAAGAACGGGCGCGACGATGACAACGGATCGTTGCCACTGCTGTCGCAGGCTCTTCGGCCGTTCTTACTGCGGCGCACGAAGGAGCAGGTGCTGACCGAATTGCCGGCCAAGACCGAGCAGACGCTGTACTGTGAAATGGAGAAAAAGCAGCGCAAGCAATACGACGAACTGCGCGACTATTACCGCGCGAGCCTGACCCGGCGAGTCGCAGAAAGCGGCATGGCCAAGTCGAAGATCCACGTGCTCGAAGCCCTGTTGCGATTGCGCCAAGCGGCTTGTCATCCGGGCTTGCTCGACAAGCAGAAGGCCGGTGAATCGAGCGCGAAGTTGGAAACGCTGCTCGAACAAGTCGCCGAAGTGATTGCCGAAGGCCACAAGGCGCTGATCTTCTCGCAGTTCACCAGCCTGCTGTCGATCGTCCGCCAACGGCTGGACAAGCAGAAAATTGTCTACGAGTATCTGGACGGCCGCACGCGCAACCGGCAGGAGAAGGTGCACCGCTTTCAAGAAGACCCGGCCTGTCCGCTGTTTCTCATCAGTTTGAAGGCGGGTGGTCACGGACTGAATTTGACCGCGGCCGATTATGTGTTCATTCTCGACCCATGGTGGAACCCGGCTGTCGAGGCGCAGGCCGTCGATCGGGCCCATCGCATCGGCCAAATCCGCCGCGTGTTTGCCTACCGCCTGATCTGCAGCGACACGGTCGAAGAAAAAATCCTGGAATTGCAAAAAAGCAAACGCGACCTGGCCGACGCCATCGTCTCCGCCGATAACAGTCTCATCCGCAGCCTTACCGCCGAGGACTTGCAGTTGCTGCTAAGTTGATTAGAACTGGTTTCATAACCTGTAGCTTGGGTCTCCGACCCGAGTAAATCACGGTAAAAGGTACGTATCTGTGGACAACTCGACGGCAGCAACTTGCGGACGACAATTCGGTCCCCGGCAATCCTGGTTCGTCCTGTTGTTTGCCGGCTCTTTCGCCGCCACAGGCTGCGGTGGGCCGGACCCCGAGTTGCAGCGCAGCATTGCCACGGTCCACGAGTTGGGCGGAGAATTGCAGTATGAAACGATCGACGGCCAGCGGGTAGTGACGGGCGTGGACTTAGGACGAAGTGTCAGCGGCCAGCTTGACGCGCCGCAGGCCGACATCGACGCCCGCGTCGAGCAACTGAAACGGTTCACCGAACTGCGAACCCTGGACCTGGCGGCGCAGGGAGTTTCCGACGCGGGGCTCTCGCATCTGAAGGACTTGAGCCATGTGCAGTCGCTGAATCTCAGTTCCAATCAAATCACCGACCCGGGGCTGCAACACGTCAAAAACTTCACCGGCCTGCGCTCGCTGAACTTGGCCAATACGCGCGTCACCGACGAAGGGTTGAAGCACCTGGCGGATCTCACGCAATTGGAATCGCTCGACCTCAGCTTCACGCCGGTTTCCTCCGCCGGCCTTGTGCATCTATCGAAGCTAACCAAGTTGAATTCGCTGAACCTGTGCAAGACGCAGGTCACTAACTCGGGCCTGGAACACCTGAATGCAATCACTGGACTGCGCTTGCTGTACTTGTCGATGTGCTACGTCACCGACACGGGGCTCGTCGAGCTGAAAGGCATGCAGGATCTGCAAACGCTCGATCTCCGGCAAACCGAAATCAGCGACGCGGGCCTCGAGCAATTGAAGGGACTTTCAAATCTTGAATACCTCAGCTTGGCAGCAACGCAGGTCAGTGATGCGGGCCTCGTCCACTTGGCCGGTCTGACCAAATTGCAAACGCTCGACCTTAGCCAAACCGCGGTAAGCGGCAGCGGGTTGAATCAGCTCAAGAATTTGAAAGATTTGGAAACGCTCGATTTGAGTTTCAACACCGTCACGGCCGAAGACGCGGTCAGCGAGCTGCAGCAGGCCTTGCCTAATTTGAAGATCGAACGTTGACCGAATCCCCGCAGCGAGGATTCATTTCTTCCGCGAGCGGCGAACGATCGTGCGGAATTTCTTGGCCAATGATGTTTCGACGGCGACGCGAGTGTCACGTCCTCTTTGTCCTAGGTCATGCGGACATTGCGATTGCCGGCCGCTTCGCGCAGCGTCTCGTACGTTTGCCAATCAATGTCGCTGAGAAAGACCAGCGAATCGGACACGACTATCTCCCTATCTCCTCATCTCCCCATCATCCGCCGACGGCTTGCCAGACTTCGTCGATTAGCCGCTGATGGGCAGCGGGAACATCGATGGCCGGGCGGTCGCGGCCAGCGGCGAGGGCTTCGAGGTGGGCGGCGAGCCAGGGGGCGCTTTGCTGGAATTCGGTGAGAAAGTCGGCG
>JBGTKH010000093.1:0-9957 GCA_041744735.1 Pirellulaceae bacterium
GCCGCCGGTATGGCTATGTGGGTTACGCCGTTGGCGATTAAGTACATCGCCTGGCGGCGATTCGATGCGGAAAACGAGCGCATCGAAACCATCGTCGAAGGTTGGCGAGCGCCACCTGCCCACGCGGATCCCGATGATTGGGAAGCTGCTTGGATTACTGTTTACATCGCAGTGGGCAACGTTTGCTTCACTCCCAAGGAAGTTAGCGCCGAGGAAATGGCTCGCCTGCGCGTGGACGTCGAGAGAAAGAATCAGCAACCCGTCTCTTTCGATACGTTCGCGTGGCTTTGGTGGCGGCTCGGCCAAACCGGCCCACACGGCAACGAGTACATCACCCGCATGCAGCCGATGTGGGAAGAAATGGAGAAGTCGTACGTAGAATCCGGAAACGACCAGTCGCTCCGTCCAGCCGTGGTTCCTCGATAGCCGGCGCGGAAAGAAGATTCGAGAAGTGTTTCTCGAGAAGGGCAACGTCGCAATCGACGGCGTCTACAATTCGCCGGGCATGTGGGTGGATGCTACCGGTACCTATTACGTCCATGGCGCAGAGCGTAAGCAGGCCCAAAACGATGGCACAACACCTGCACCGATTCCACAACTTCCGCAATAATGAACATGCACACACGCGATCAGCACACAGCCGAGTCAAGCCGTAGTTTGTTTCGCGTGATGGTGATCCTGCTCGTCTTGGTAGGAACCGTCACCGCAGGTACCTGGTTGGCGATGCAGTTGTCGGCTGCGCTTCAGTTCAGGGCTCGTAGAGCACACGTGGAAGCCATTAGAGCCATCGTCAGATCGTGGCGTCCACCGCCCCCAGATGCCAAAGTAGCTGACTGGGAAGCCGCTTGGGAGATAATCGATTTCTCGATCGGCAATGTTTGCTGGCATATCTCCGCTGAGGAGCTTGAGCACCTGCGCAACGATGTCGAGCAGATGAATCAGATGAATAAACCGCCTGTCACGATGGACACGCTGGAATGGTTGTGGGTCAGGCTTAGCCAAACGGGCCCTCAGGGAAACAGGAACCACATGCAGTTCCAACCTATGTGGGATGAGGTTGCGCGGAAGCCAGCAGCGACGGCGGGAACGGCCACGAGCCCCTAGTTGCTTTCGGGCGTCACTCTGGCCAACGCAGTGGGCAACGTTTGCTTCACTCCCAAGGAAGTTAGCGCCGAGGAAATGGCTCGCCTGCGCGTGGACGTCGAGAGAAAGAATCGGCAACCCGTCACTTTCGATACGTTCGCGTGGCTTTGGTCGCGTCTCGGCCAAACCGGCCCACACGGCAATGAGTACATCACCCGCATGCAGCCGATGTGGAAAGAAGTGGAGGAGTCGTACGTAGAATCCGGCCGTAACCAGTCGCTCCGTCCAGGCTTGGTTCTTAACCGGCGCGGAATACGCTGTGGTGGCCTCGCAGAAACTCCCGCAGCTTGCCGGCCACTGGAATCGGTCAGTAGCGCGATCGATTTCAGTGTGCAGTGACGCAGTGACGCCGTCGGCCGGGCGCTTACTTACCGCAATAGTCGATCGTGCGGGCGATTTCGCTTTGTAGGCGGCTGCGGGGGACGATGCGGTCGATGTAGCCGTGTTCGAGCAGGAATTCACTGGTCTGAAAACCTTTGGGCAACTCGATGCGGATGGTGGCTTTGATCGTCCGCGGGCCGGCGAAACCGATCAGGGCTTTGGGTTCGGCGAAGACCAGATCGCCCAGCGACGCAAAGCTGGCCGCCACGCCGCCCATGGTTGGGTTGGTGAGCACGGAAATGAACAAGCCGCCGGCCTGATCGTAGCGGGCCAGCGCGGCGGATACCTTGGCCATCTGCATCAGCGAGAGAATGCCCTCGTGCATGCGAGCCCCGCCGCCGCTGCCGCTGATGATGATCAGCGGAAGTTGCTGCTCGGTCGCCCGCTCGATCAGCCTCGTCAGCCGTTCGCCGACGACCGATCCCATGCTGCCCATGATGAACGCCGAGTCCGTGACGCCAAAGGCCACGCGGCGGGCGCGGATCATGCCGGTGCCGGTGAGCGCTGCGTCCGACAGGCCCGTGCGTTTTTGTTCGGCGACCAACCGGTCGGCGTACTTTTTCTGATCCTCGAAGCCCAGCGGGTCGGTCGGCCTAAGGTTGGCGTCCCATTCCTCGAAGGTGCCTTCGTCCAACACTTGCCTGATGCGTTCTTTGGCCGAGACGTAGAAGTGATAATCGCATTCGGGACAGACGCCCAGACGCTTTTCCGCTTCTTTGCGAAAGATCGCCGCTTGACAACCGGGGCAGCGTTGCCAGAGGCCCTCGGGGACGCCGCGTTTTTGTCGTTTCATCAGCTCGCCACCCGTTTTTCCGGCTGAATATCGATCATTTCCCAACGCCCGCAGTCGCACTCCACCTTCCACAGGTCGCCTAATTCGCTGGCGTCCAGGAAGCACCGCACCAAGGTAGCCAGCGGTTCGGGGACGACCAGCGCGATGACGCCGTGCTTGTGCCGCTTCATCAGCTTTTGCAACGAAGCGCGGACGCGCTCTTGTGCTGAGCCTAGCGATTCGCCTTCCGGCGGGCAAACGTTTTCCGGGTGCTCCTGCCACTGGCGATACACTTTGGGCTGGCATTGCTTAACGTCTTCGATCAACTTGCCGTGCCACAAGCCGTGGTTTAGGTTGTGCAGCTTTTCCAGCCGTTTGGCCTTCAGGCCGTGGCTTTGCGCGACTGCCTCGGCGGTCTTTTCGGCCGCTTCGCAGGGGGCCGAATACACGGCCTCGATGTCCAGTCCGCCCAGCTCATCAACCGCCCGAGCGACTTGGCTGGTGCCGTTTTCGCTCAGCGGGATATCCAACGTGCCCTTAATTCTGCCCTGTTCGTCGAACTCCGTCGATCCGGGCCTGACCAACACAATTTGTAACATCTGGTTTCTAATTACCTCACTTCAAAGTTTGGCCAGATCGGTCAGTTCGCGCACGGCCGGTCCGTACCGGTCGCTGCGAAAGATTGCCGATCCGACCACAAAAAGATTCGCGCCTGCTTCGGCGCATGACTTAATCGTGGACTGATTGATCCCCCCATCGACTTCCAACAGCACATCGGGACCGGCGAGCTGCCTCAGATTGGCAAGCTTTTCCAAAGCCACATCGTGAAACGGCTGTCCGCCGAAACCGGCCGGGACGCTCATGACCAGCACCAGATCGCACAGGTCCACGCAGCCTTCGACGGTTGACAGTGGCGTGTTGGGGTTCAACGCAATGCCGGCCCCGGCACCCAGGCTGCGGATTTCTTCGAGCAGGGGCCGAGGGTCGGCGACCGCCTCGATGTGAAACGTGATGATGTCCGAGCCGGCGTCGTAAAACTGCCGCACGTACCGCTGGGGCTCGGAAATCATCAGGTGCACGTCCAGGGGCAGGTCGGTCAACCGCCGCAGTGCCGCGACAATCGGCATACCGTACGTCAGATTCGGAACGAAATGGCCGTCCATCACGTCCAGGTGAAACGCTTGGACCCCCGCTTCTTCCAGGCGCCCGACTTCCCGCGCTAGATCTCCAAAATCGCACAGCAGCAGCGACGGGAGAATCACCGGCGCGGATCGGAGTAGACGAACAAGATGCTGGCGTCGAGACATACGGTTAGTGTTCCCAAGGAACACAAATACGACAGAAGCGAAGAAACCTACGGCGATGAAACTCAGACGGCGTTTTTGCCGTCTGCCGATGAATTGTTGTGTGTGGCCCTTTTGCCGCCGCGTGCAGATAATCTGTAAGGGAAACTCGTAACGAACCGTTGCCGACCACTTCGTACCTTAGTCAAAGAACGTGATTTTACCAATGGCCCAGACACCCGTCTGCGCGGGATTTGGGCTCCCTGGGCCGGCTGGCCACCTGGTGATGGTCGATAGCGGCGGCCTCCGTTCAGGGACGGTGCTCATGCAGAAAAGCATTTGCTGGTAATGGCTTAGACACTTTCGGTAGGAGGACGGATTGCTCATCCGTCCTGAAGTGATCTCGTCAGAACCGCGGACGGATTAGCAATCCGTCCTACTATCTCGCGCGCAACTCATCGTTTCATCGCGTTCCTGGGTAACCCCTGGCCCATCCGGAACGGCCGCGCTACTCTTGACACGCAACGACCGAACGGCCATCGTCTTTCGTCAGACATCTTTATCCGACCGGTCGACCGCCGGTTGAAATTCTCGACCGGTTATGGTGTTATATTAGCCAGACGCAACTGGCCGCCGGCCGCACGTGTGCTGGCAGCCGCGGGTTGCAGTTCCTTGTTAGCAGAAAGGGTGACAACAATCGATCGCATTCAGACCAGGGTCAACGAGCAGATCCGCATCTCGCCAATTCGGGTAATTTCCCACGACGGTAAACAGCTTGGCATCTTGTCCACCGACGAAGCGCTATCGCGAGCCCGTGAGGCGGGCCTGGACTTGGTGGAAGTGGCCCCCAACGAACGGCCGCCGGTGTGCCGGATCATGGATTACGGCAAGTACAAATACGAAAAGAAAAAGAAGACCGGCCACGCCACTCACCACACGAAGACCAAAGAAATCCGCTTACGGCCGAAGACCGGCGAGCACGACATCGAGTTCAAGGTCAAGCAAGCGAAAGGATTTCTGCAGCACAAAGACAAAGTGCAAATCACCGTGGTCTTTCGCGGCCGCGAAATGGCTCACATCGAAGAGGGCCGCAAGGTCATGGAAGGCGTCATTCAGGAGTTGCTGGAGTTTGGCAAGTTGGAAGGCCCACCTCAGCAGCACTCGCGCCGCATGATGTGCACGGTCACACCCAAGTAGTGCACGGCCAGCCGGGCATTGATGGGTAGCCGAAGTCGCCAGACTTTGGCCGGACCTCGGGAAATCCAAACTCTGGCGAGTTCGGCAACATCCAAGCGCCGCGCGGACGTTAATGGTAGTTTCTCATTCCGCAACGGTTGCGATCGGCGAGAGAATCTGCTCGGGCGCGAATAGATCGTCGAATTGAGTTTGGGCCAGTCGCATCAAGACCACGACCTGATCGAGCCTTCCGCCTGAATCGTCCGTAAAGAACTGCTGGCCGAGTCCCTTGATGTCGGGCGTGCACGTCAGCAGCAGCGTATGACCGGGCGACAGCGTCGGCTCGATGCGCAGTCGCTCGAAGACCTTGCGTTCGCGCCCCGCCTCCAGTCGCAGCGATCCGTCTTCCGCCACCCAACGATTGCGCGGCTGACCGTGGTGTACTTCCGGAGTCAGTTCCAACCGTACGCGACCGTCGCCTTGTGGGTACGTCTTCACGGCGAATAGGCCGACAGCGTCGCTCAGCGTCTCGCCGCGCACGCCGCCGTCTTCGTGAGTCAGCACGACCATTCGCTCGCGGGTTTTGCAAGTTACGATTTCACCGCGTCGCCCGGCGCGGCTTTGCAGTCTGCGATGCTGAGCCGCCGCAGATCCATCCACCGGCAATTGGTTTTCGCTGGAATCGGCCGCAGAGCCTTGTTCGCTGTCCAACAAACGCCGCAACTCGGTGGGCACCTGCGATCCGATCAGCCCGCAACGAAAACCGTTGGCCGAAAGCTGGCGACGCAGTTCGGCTGGCAGGTGCTGTTCGTCGATCTCGGCCCACACCGCGTCATTGATCTCTGCACTGCCCGGAGGCATTCGCAGAAACGCAATCTCCAGCACCACACTGTCGGGCGACATCCGCGGTGCCGGTAATTGTGACGTCTCCGTCGCCACTTTCGTCCACGACGCGCAGCCTGCCGCCGCCGCTAGCAAACATAAGCCAAACGTCGATGTAAGTGTGTTGGGCGACATCCGTGTCGTCCGCAGGGAGACGATGAGGAGCGAACGCAGACCGAGCGGGCGCATAGTGCGACCCGCAAAACGGCGAGAGGGTAGTCTGACGACATCGGCGCGTCAATGCGGAAAGGCGAAGGGGTCGGGAGTCCTTTTCAAATTTGGCGAAGTCAGACGTTCGATTTTGCAAAGCGGTTTCCGCCAAATTTGAAAAAGACTCCCGACCCCGTTCGTGCAACCTTACAATGAAACCATGGCTGAACCGCTTTGGATGCCGAGCCCCGCGCGTATCGCCGCCGCCAACATAACTGCATTTACGCAGGTCGTGCGCGCCAACGGGCATAACGAAGTCGTGGACTATCCGTCCCTATATCGATGGTCGATTGAGCATCCCGAGCAGTTTTGGCCAGCCGTTTGGTCGTTTGGTGGCATTCTTTCTAGTCGTCGCTGGGAAACTGTGTTAACCGAAGGCGACAAAATGCCGGGGGCGAGGTGGTTTGCCGGCGCGCGATTAAACTTTGCGGAGAACTTGCTGCGGTGGCACGATGAACACGAGTCGCTGGTTTTCTGGAATGAAAACGGCCGGCAGCGGTCGTTGACATACGCGGAGTTATTCGAACAGGTCGCTTGCGTTGCACTTGCATTGCGAGAGCGCGGAATTCAAGCGGGCGACCGCGTGGCCGCGTTTATGCCGAACCTGCCGGAGACCGTCGTAGCAATGCTGGCGGCCACGAGCATCGGGGCAATTTGGTCGTCGACTTCGCCCGACTTCGGACTCGAAGGCGTCATGGACCGGTTCGGGCAGATCGAGCCGAAGGTGCTGTTCGCGGCCGATGGCTATCAATACAACGGCAAGACGTTTGATTCGCTGGTGCGTGTTGCCGAGATCATCGCGCGGATTCCAAGCATCCAAACGGTTGTCGTCACACCTTACACTCAGCGTGAACCGCCGTTGGACCGCGTGCCTCGCGCCGTGCGGTTCGACGAACTGCTTGGCGCCGCCAGCGACGAAGGCGGAGCGGGGATTCCATTCGAGCAATTGCCGTTCGATCATCCGCTGTACATTCTGTATTCGTCGGGCACGACGGGCGTGCCCAAAGGCATCGTGCACGGCGCCGGCGGCACGTTGATCCAGCATCTCAAAGAGTTGATGCTGCACACCGACCTGAAACGTACTGACCGCATCTTCTATTTCACAACGTGTGGTTGGATGATGTGGAATTGGCTGGTGAGCAGCTTGGCGGTTGGCGCGACCGTGGTGCTGTACGATGGTTCGCCGTTCTATCCCAATGGCAACATCCTGTTCGACATGGCTCAGCGCGAGCGCGTCTCAGTGTTTGGGACCAGCGCCCGCTATCTGGCTGCGGCGGAGAAGGCGGGGCTCGAACCCGCGCGGACTCACGACTTGTCTGGGCTGCGGACAATCCTGTCGACTGGCTCGCCATTGGCCAGTGAGAGTTTTGACTTTGTCTATCAGAAGATCAAACGCGACGTGTGCCTGTCGTCGATCTCCGGCGGCACGGACATCGTCTCGTGCTTCGCGCTTGGCAATCCGATCGCGCCGGTTTATCGCGGCGAGTTGCAAACGCGCGGGTTAGGCATGAAGGTGTTGGTCTTCAACGATGAAGGTCAATCGGTAGCGGGCGAGAAGGGTGAATTGGTGTGCGCGGCGTCGTTTCCCTCAATGCCTATTCACTTCTGGAACGATGCCGACGGCGAGAAGTATCGCAGCGCGTACTTCGACCATTTCCCGAATGTGTGGCGGCACGGCGATTACGTTGAGTTGACGGAGCGCGACGGCATGATTTTCTACGGCCGCTCGGACGCCGTGCTCAACCCCGGCGGCGTGCGCATCGGCACCGCGGAG
Organism: Pirellulaceae bacterium; assembly: GCA_041744735.1. Lineage (GTDB taxonomy): Bacteria > Planctomycetota > Planctomycetia > Pirellulales > Pirellulaceae > JBGTKH01. The sequence continues at coordinate 7,622 of JBGTKH010000093.1, forward strand.
ATCTACCGGCAGGTGGAGCAAGTGCCCGAAGTTTTGGAGAGCCTTGTCGTCGGCCAGGATTGGCAGGGGGACGTGCGCATCGTGTTGTTTGTCAAGCTGCGCCCCGAGGCGTCGCTGGACGACGCACTCTCCGGGAAAATCAAAAGCGACATTCGCCGCAATACGACGCCGCGGCACGTGCCCAAGAGGATCATCCAAGTCGCCGACATCCCGCGCACGATCAGCGGCAAGATTGTCGAACTGGCGGTTCGCAACGTGATTCACAACCGCCCGGTGAAAAACCGCGACGCGCTGGCGAATCCCGACGCGTTGGAGTTGTTTAAGAATTTACCCGAACTGCAGACGTAAGTCACTCTCCGGCCTTTTCCTTTTTCTCGGCCGGTGACTTGACTGGTTGCAGTGACCAGGCGGAGAGCCAGCGTTGGCTGCCCGGTTGCAGGCCGAAGTCGGCGATCAGTCGTTGTTCCATATCGGGTAGATGTCCGGCGCCGTAGAAGATGCCGATGCGTTTCTTGCCGGTTTGGAGTTCGCGTTGAAGCACTTCGAGCGCCTTTTTATTGCGTTCGGTGATGAGCGTCGAGCCGTCTTCGCCTTCGAGCGCGGCCATTGACCGTTCCAAGTCTTCGAACTGTTCGGCCATGATGCGTTTGAGCCGCAGTTCGCGATCCTTGGCGAACAACGCCAGCAGCAAATCTACCTCGCTGGCGCCGCCGCCCGGCTTAGCTTGTTCGGCCATGCCTTGGCCCATCATCCGCATGAAGAGTTGAAAGAAGCTCTCGCCGCGGTCCTTCATGCTCTTGGAGAATTCGTCCGGAGACATGTCGGCGTGGACAAAGTTGTCCTTCGTATAGTCAATGCATTCCAGTTGGAATTCGAGCCCAAGCATCGATTTCATGCCGGACTGCATGGCACTGACCGGATGTCCGCTGCCAGAACCGCGTCCGCCCTTGGGAATCCGCGTGCCCTCGGGAGCGACCAGTTCGTAGAGCAGCACGTCGTACGCTGCGAAGGCCTTGTTCAGTTCGTCGTAGTAGCCCTTGTCGGCGACATGGATCGCGCCGATTAAGTCGACGGTCACCGTTGATTGTTTATCGTCGGTCTTGGTGTAGCTGACGATGGCGGTTTCCAATGCCCGCGGTTCGCCCTCGGCGTCGCGCTGAACGCGAACGAACATCGACTTCTGAGGTGTCGTCGCGTCGTCTGCTTTCTCTGCGGGCTGCTCGGCCAGCAAAGGCAGCGAGGCGATCAATATCAGCATCCAAACAACAACCGGCAGTGATCTACGTCGGTACATGGTGACTCACCTGAATCAAGGAACTGCGAAGTGTTTCCTGGCTGAAGGCGTCTTCGCATCCAGCCAATGGCCGATCAAAGTATACGCCGCTGGCACGGTTGCAAGCAATCATGTTGTCACTTCCGAAATCTGCACGTCTAACCCTTTGTTTACACTTCATGGGGGGAACAGGTCCACTGTGAAAGGGCACGGCGACTCCACCCGGAAAATTTTTTTGAAAATTTTTCAACCAGACTGTTGAAATTCCAAAATTATTTGTCATACTACGGATGACATTCAGGTTTACCTGAATCGTCCATGGCCTCCCCAGGTCCCTGCCCCGCCTGAGGAGGCCTTCTTTTTGCGCCGCAGTTCTTCCGATCGTTGCAGCCCCTCAGCCTCGTAGGTGCCCGCCAGTCGCGGCGATCAAAATTTTCGGCAAGGTTTGCCTTTCTTACTCAACTTCCGTGACAGGTAAATCCGATACTACCGTCACGAGCCGAAGCATGTCGTCTCATCGGGGCCGGCATGTCCCAGTCCGCATGCAATCCGCAAATGGAAGCCAACCATGTTGACTCGCAAAATCCTTTCGTATTTTATCGTGTCGATCGCCCTGGCGGCTTCGCTCCCGAACGCGCACGCCCAAGAGGTGTTCGCGCCGCTGGTGGACCCTGACCTCGATTACTTCGAGCCAGACTTCCAGTTCTTCGCGCCGGCCCAGCTTGGCGAATTTGGCAACGGGCCCAAGCCCAAACAAGGATTCTTCTTTAGCTACGAGCGGGTCAACTGGGCCATTACGCCGCCGCAACGGTCGCAAATTGGTGATCCGACCGCAAGGACGAATACCTTTATCCAGGGTATCGCATTCAGCTCGGACAACTCGCTGGACAACGGATTCTTGGATGCCGAGTTTGGTTGGGGAAACCGTTATGAGATGGGCTACGTCGTCGACAACAAGGGATGGCTGCTTGGCGTCATGGGCAGATTTGAACAACCGCAGCAGCTCGAACAAACGGATGTCCAGATCGGTTTCCGAGATCCCGCCGGTATTCTGCGAAGTTTT
>JBGTKH010000094.1:0-4456 GCA_041744735.1 Pirellulaceae bacterium
AACTCGGCCGCCTCGCGCGCGCTGAAGGGTTGGCCGCCGCTCAGACGATCCTCGAGCGTCAGCCCCTGCACGAACTCGCTGACGATATAGATCTGCCCGTTTTCCCGTCCGACTTCATGCACGCTGACAATGTTCGGATGCCGAAGCTGCGCCGCCGCGCGGGCTTCGCGGAAAAACTGCTCCGACTCTTCCGGACCAAGCTGGCCCTTGCGCGGAATCTTGATCGCGACCGTGCGATCAAGCTGGCTATCCGTCGCTCGCCAAACAGTTCCAAACGCCCCCATCCCAAGCTGATGCGTGAGCTGGAAATGGCCGATCGTTTTGTGCTCGTCCGGGCGCTGGAGCGTGCTGTCCAAGCCGCCGACCAGACTGAAATGACTGTTGCACGACGGGCATTCAATGTCCGACAACGACGAATCATCAACGACTTCGATCGGATTACGGCAGTGCGGACAGCGAACGTGCATGTTGGAGCGGCCTCGGATTCCCGCGATGCGTCAGTGCCGTTTAGGATATCCGAAGCGCAGTCGGCTTGGAACTAGCGGAATCGTACATTCCACGATTGTCACGACGGCGGGAATGAATCAGAATGATTGTCGGACGTATCGTTCCGCCAAAAGCGTTGGGAGGAAACATGATCACGATTCGATTGCCGGATATGGAAACGAAACGACGGGCGCTCGGTTTCTTGGCGGGCCGGTTCTCGTTCACGACCTGGACCAGCGGCGAGGTGCTCGTGCCGGATGCCGCCCTCGCCGCCTTGGCGCACGAGGGAATCACTTTCACCGTCGAAGGACCGCCCACCTATGGACAAGCCGTTCCGCCGCTACGAGATGCTTCTTCCGCTGCGGTTCAATGACGGCCAGCCGGTTCCTAACGAGTTGATCGCCGACACGATCCTCGAATTGGAAGAGCGCTTCGGGGCGGTCTCGTGCGACAGCCAAGTCACGCGCGGCTACTGGCGACACGAAGGAGAAACGTATCGCGACGAACTGGTCCGCGTCTACCTGGACGTACCCGCTTCGGCCGAGAATCGGGACTTCTTCGCCCAGTTTAAAGAACTGCTCAATGCTCAAGTCAAAATTCCAGCAAATCGACATCTGGATGACGACCTATCCGCTTGAAGTGATGTAGTCATCCCGCCGTCGCTGAGTGCGAGTGAGCAACTACGGTTCCACGATCTCCGCCTCGTCTTGCAACCGTTGCCACCACGATTCCAACTTCAACTGCCCGACCCAATACTCCAGATAGGCGCGATCCAGATTTGGCCCCTGAATTTCAAACACGCGCAGGGCGTCGCCGAATTGTTTTTCACTGCCGCCGGACAGTTCCGCCCAGCGCAGTTTGGCCAGGATGGTATCTTCGGGGCTGGAAACCCAAACTCGCGTGCCCTCGAATTCTTCGGCTTGTCGCCGAGCAAATCGCGAGTGATCGAAAGCCTCATCCGTGAGCATCCAAAAATCCACTTTGTCTCCCTCGTTTACGTCGAGCAGATTAAACATTCCGCGCACGCGAACTGCTTCGTGCATGCTCTCTTCGCTTAGATAAAAATCGGGCGGCTGAAACACCTGAATCAATGCCCCAACATCCGCGGGCCGCAGGTTAACCACCAGATCGATGTCGTGCGTGGCCCGCGGCTCGCCCTGCATGCTGGAGGCGATCGAACCGGTCACCATGTACTCGACTTCGAGATCATCGAGCGTTCGCGCGACGCGAGTTAGTAGTTGCGATTCTGACACTTGGCCAGACGCCTCAGATAGAGTTGATGTAATTCGTCATTGCTTAGCTGCGGAAATCGTTTTCGCAGGCCCTGTTTAAATATCGAGCGCGAAAACTCGGACAATTCGAACGCCTTCCGCAGCCGCTGGGCCGGCGTCATCTGCCGTAGCACGCGGATCAAGCGACGGTGATTGGGGCGAGGTTTTGACACGTTGGGATTGTACCAGTTTTCTGCGATTGTCGCCGCGGCACGGGTACGGAGAGCAGAATTGTGGCACGGATGGAATTGCAGGTTGTGTCTTGGCCGCGTAAAGTAAGAGTGGCCGCTTCAGTGACGACATCATTCAGACTTGTCTTCGCGCGATGACTCGCAAGCGACATCCCCAGCAGCGACCGGAGCACGACAGCAATGCCCAGCCGAGCAAGCGAGAAAAGCACGAAAAAGGCCAACGGCGCAAACGCCTTGGGCAAGGCAAAGAGAAAAAGAGGCAAATGCCCGACTGGTTCCAACGGTGACAGTACATCGGCCATCGAACGACTGCTGGAGAAGAAGGACTGGTCGGCGGCCCGTGCCGTGATTCACGAGCAACTTGTCTTCCAACCCACCGATCACTGGCTGTGGTTTTCGCTGGGTCTGACTTATTACGAACAGCGCGACTACGAAAAGGCGCTGAAATGCTGCGAGCACGCGGTGCAGTTGCAGCCGGACTGTCCGCTGGCTTTGTGGCACTACGCCGGTTCGCTGTATATGGCCGGCAAGCAGTCGTCGGCCTTGGCCATCTGGACTTCGCTGATGAACATGGACCTGGAGCAAATCGCGTACGGCGATCACGGCGAAGGAATGGACTGGGCCATGCAGTTGGTCAACGACGTGCATTTCCGCATCGGCCGGTATTACGAGTGGCTGGGAAAGCGTGACTTGGCCTGCCAATCGTTCCAAAAGTATCTGCACAACCGCGATCACGGCGTGGGCAGCATTTACGAGCGGGAGCACGCGGAAAAACTGCTGGCGACCGCCGCCGCCGAGTGATGGTATCCGCTTGACACGAGCGGTTCCGGGTCCTAATCTTGCGCAAGTAATCGTTTCCTGCGAGTACGGTTTCATGTTCCATCACCCCCGCATAACGATAATCGGTTCCCGCGCCAGCGCGATTCGCGTTGGCGTCGGCATCGTGATTATTAGCGAACAGCACCTGCGGGCCTGAGGGCATTGACCGGTTAGACCGAACAGTACAGCCCTGAAGCCCGCCGCGGGTTTCAGGGCTTTTTTATTTTCGATTTTCGATTGCCGATTTTCGATTGTGAGGATTTCATGCGAACCGTCCAAATTTACGATACTACGCTGCGCGACGGGACTCAGGGCGAGGGCGTTAGTCTGTCGCTGCACGACAAGCTGCAGATCACCAAGCGGTTGGACGAGATGGGGATCGACTACGTCGAGGGCGGCTATCCGCTGTCGAATGAAAAGGACGCCGAGTATTTTCAGCGAGCGCAGAAGCTCGACCTAAAGCACGCCAAAGTGTGTGCGTTCGGCATGACACGCCGCCGCGGGATGAAGGCGGAAGATGATCCGGGCATGAAGGCGCTGGCCGACTCGGGCGCGCCGGTCTGTACGGTCGTCGGCAAGACTTGGGAATTTCACGTGACCGAAGTGCTGCGCGTGACGTTGGAAGAAAATCTGGCGATGATCCGCGACAGCGTCGGGTATCTCGCCGGCTTAGGCCGTGAGTTGATCTACGACGCCGAGCACTTCTTCGACGGATGGAAAGCTAACCCTGAGTACGCGGCGCAGACGATTCGCGCGGCGGCGGAAGCGGGTGCTCGGCTGGTTGTGCTCTGCGATACCAACGGCGGCACGATGCCTGAAGATATCGCGCGGCTCACGCGCGAAGCGATCGAGTTGCTCAGGCCGCTGTCGGTGCCCGTCGGCATTCACTGTCACAACGATTGCGATCTGGCGGTGGCCAATTCGCTGGCCGCGGTCGATGCCGGTGCGGTGCAGGTGCAAGGCACGATCAACGGCATCGGCGAACGCTGCGGCAATGCCGATCTGATCTCGGTGATCGCGAATTTGGGCGTGAAGAAAAAGGGTTTCCAAGTGCTCGGCGGCCGTGATCTCGAAAACCTGACCGAACTGTCGCGATACGTTTACGAGACGGCCAACATGCACCTGCGGTCCAACCAGCCGTTCGTTGGCCAGAGTGCGTTCGCTCACAAGGGCGGCATGCACGTGCACGCCATCGCGCGAGCCACGGCCAGCTACGAACACATGGACCCGCAGCAGGTGGGCAACGAGCGGCGGATTCTGGTCAGCGAACTGTCCGGCCGCTCGAACATCGTGGCTCTGACCAGCAAGCACAACCTGCAGGACGACCGGGCGTTGATGGACAAGATTCTGGCTCAGGTCGTGGCGCTGGAAAACCAGGGCTATCAGTTCGAGGCGGCCGAGGCGTCGTTCGACCTGCTGGTGATGAAATGTGCCGGCACCTTCCGTCCGCACTTCGATCTGATCAAATACCACGTCGAAGTGAGCGCTCACGACGACGACGAGGAACTGGTGACCGAAGCCACCGCGAAGATCCGCGTCGGCGGCGACGAGCGTTACGAAGTGGCCGAAGGGGACGGCCCGGTCAATGCCCTAGACGCGGCGCTGCGAAAAGCGCTTAATGGGACGTTCCCGAACCTGCGCAGCATGCGGCTTGTCGATTACAAGGTGCGAGTGGTGAACAGCGAAGCC
>JBGTKH010000095.1:0-10915 GCA_041744735.1 Pirellulaceae bacterium
TGAAACGCCGTCGGTGGAGCTACAGTCTACGTACCCTATTCGTTTTGACGACTGTGGCTGCGGTCGCCATGTTTGGCGCGTTCCAGGGTCGCGCACTATGGTGCTGGATAAAGTATGGTCCTTCCGTTCCTCTCTCCAAGGTCGAAGTGTATGGTGTAAATGATTTCGGCCTTGTCCTCATCATAAATGGCAGGCGTGTATACACTGACGAGTCACGGACATTAGCTGAGGCAGTGGCATTTCGGATTTGGGGCGCCACGGTAGCGAAGGAACTGCCGGATACTAGGATTGGCGGCGTCTGGCGTTGCCGCTCCGCCGATCCGCCATTTGTCGTGCGTATCGGTAACGAATACGTCAACGCCTACTACGCTCAATCGGAGTTGTCGCAAACCGGACAGTGATCGGCGCGCCGCCCACGGACGGAAATATTGGGGAATATTGGGATCAAACCTTGTTTACGGTTCCAGGAAACGAACACAAACGCTCACGGTCACAAAGAGGCGTGAAAAGGTGTCAGGAACGAATGGCACTTGAAGTGTTCTAAGTCGTTATGCGGCTGCGGCAAAGTGTTGTTTTCGTCGAGACACCGCCGCAATAACTCGTACATGACTGCCCTTCATTGACGTGGAGTAGATAAAAGAAAGGACGAAATCGAATGTATGGCCGCTCAAATACCGCGTCAACTCCTCGATGTTGTTTTTTTTTGAAATCTTTCCAAAATTGTTTGCGGCGAAAAGGATGTTTTTCGGTCTGTATAGGTAGAAAGCAATTCTTTTTCGGTTTTCCAACGGGACGGAGATTATCGCAATGCGGATTTTCGACGGTCAATGGTTTCGGGACATCTTTTCGTCCATTCGCATGAACATGAGTTCCCTGTCGCGCAAAAGCCGCCGGCGCAAACTCCGCCAGTTTTACCGCCGCCGACTGTTTTTAGAACCGCTGACCGCGCGCGTCATGCTGGACGCGTCGCCGCTGATGAATCCAACGGACGCATACGACGTCAACGACGACTGCGCGGTCACGTCGGCTGACGCCCAAGCGGTCTACGACACAATTTATGACTCGACAGGCACGTATCTTGGCCCGATTACCGTCGATCCCAGCGACACAGCTCCACCGTATACCGACGTCAACGGCGACTTTGTCATTGACCAACTTGATTACGATGCGCTTACGAGTTTTCTGGGTGCATCGGGGCCGAGCGGGCCTTCCGGACCTTCAGGACCTAGTGGACCATCTGGGCCGAGCGGACCTTCCGGGCCTTCAGGACCCAGTGGACCATCCGGGCCGAGTGGACCATCAGGACCTAGCGGACCATCGGGACCTTCGCCCAATTACGATCCCACGGCCGCGGATGATTCGTCTAGCACGAATGAAGACACCGCGATTGCCGTTGGCGTTCTTTCCAACGACAGTGACCCGGACACTAGCGACACGCTGAGCGTGAGTTCCGTGGACACAAACAGCACGACGGGGTTGGTCAGCATCAGCGGTGATGGCACGATCTACTACGATCCGAACGGCCACTTCGAATATCTGGCGGTGGGTGAAACAGCCACCGATTCCTTCCGATACACGGTGAGCGATGGCAATGGAGGTTCGACCACGGCGACGGTGACGATGATGATTACCGGCGTGAATGACGATCCCTCGGCTGCGGATGACTCGGCCAGCGCCGATGAAGACACTGCGATTGACGTTGGCGTTCTTTCCAACGACAGCGACCCAGACACGAGCGACACGCTCGGCGTGAGTTCCGTCGACGGCAGCGCCACAACCGGGTTGGTCAGCGTCAACGCTAATGGTACGATCCATTACGATCCCAACGGACAGTTCGACTACCTGGCAGTTGGGGAAACCGCCACTGATTCGTTTACTTACACAGTAGGCGATGGCAACGGAGGCTCTTCCACGGGGGTGGTGACGGTGATGATCACCGGCGTGAACGACAATCCATTGGCCACGGATGATTCGCAAAGCGTCGACGAAGACACCGCCATGCCTATCGACGTCCTTTCGAACGACAGCGACGCGGATATCAGCGACACGCTCAGGGTTACATTGATAGACGACAGCGGGACCATCGGTTCGGTAAGCGTGAATGGCGACGGCACGATCCACTACGATCCGAACGGCCAGTTTGAGTATCTAGCCGTGGGCGAAACTGCCAGCGATTCGTTCAGTTACACAATGAGCGATGGCAACGGAGGCTTGTCCACGGCGTCGGTGACGGTGACGATCACCGGGGTAAACGACAGTCCGTCGGTTGCCGATGACACGGTTAGTACGAACGAAGACACCCCGATTGAAATCCACGTACTTACCAACGATAGCGATCCAGACACTAGCGATACATTGAGCGTGATAACCGTGGAAAACGCATCGAGCGGATCCGTTACGCTGACCAGTTACGGGAGCATTCATTATGATCCCGCCGGGCAGTTCGATTTCCTAAAGGTTGGCGAAACGGCTTTCGATTCGTTCACTTATACGGTGAGCGATGGAAACGGGGGCACGGCCACAGGCTATGTTAGCGTGACTATCGTAGGTGCAAACGATGCCCCCACAGCCGCGACTATCTCCGTCGAAACGGATCAAAACGTACCGGTGTGGCTCGATCCGCTAATGTACGCCAGCGATGTCGACGGCGATTTGTTGGCCGCCATCATAACTTCAGCGCCGCTCAACGGCACACTGTCGCCGGAGCCTGGAGGAGGCTTTATCTATTCGCCGAATCCCAACTATTTCGGGACGGATTCCGCAACGTTTAAAGTCAACGACGGCACGGCCGACTCGCCTTTTGCCTTTGTCGCCGTTACGGTTAAACCTAACCTCGCTACGGTCACGATTGAGGCCATTGATGATATAGCCTTCGAATATGGTACGGCTGAGCAAAAGAAGGCCACATATCGTATTAGCCGAGACGGAGATACTTCGGTAGCTCTAAATGTGAAGGTCTCCACGGGAGGGGTCGCAACATATGCTGCACTTAGTTTCGATGACTACACATTGGCTGGCGTCACTCACGCTACGACTTGGAGCTACGTAACGATTCCCAAGGACGCTGCTAGTGTCGATGTAACGCTCACCGCAATTCCGGATAGTACCAATGAATCGAAGGAACCCGCAACGCTAAGCATCGAAAGCTACACGATTGGTAATACGCCTTATGTGATCGGCCTAAACTCTTCCGCGACGGTCTACATTGTTTACGGAGACCCGACGGTCACAATCGAGACCCTCGACGAGAAAGCGAACAAGATTTCGCAAAACACGGGAACGTATCGTATTTCTCGCACAGGAGATACGTCGGCGTCTCTCGCAGTGAGAGTTGAGATCAGCGGTACCGCCGAATACGGAGTTGCGGTAGACGACGACTACGCGTTAGATAATGTAGGCTTCACGTTTACCGGACACCACGTAATGGTCACCATTCCCGAAGACGCAGAATGGATCGATGTAACGCTTACGCCTCACGCAAGCTTCCTAGATGGTGGGGAGACCGAGACGGCCATACTTACCATCGTCGATTACGACCTGCTCACGACTCCGTACGGCATCGGCGAAAGCAATACGGCTACGGTAACCATTTCCGCGGATCACCCCTGCGGCGACGGTGAGGATGCAAATGTTGATGACACTTGCCTCGTTATCGTTCGCGTCTTCGGCAAGTTGACGTTATTCGTCAAAACGGAAGCTAGCAACGAGCCAATTGAAACGGACTCCCAACTTGGCGACGATGTCTTGGAGGCTCTCGGACTTGAGAATACCAGTGATCCCATTGAAAATGTTTGGGACACTGTGGTCGAATGGGCAGAGGATGCGTTTGAAGCGGTCACGGACCTTCCAGTGTCATTTCAGAATTTTAGAAATATCATTATGCCCGGTTTAGTTTCCGCTGAGGGAGTGATTCATTGGGCCCGGATTGACATTACAGCAAAGGCTGAAGGGACTGCCTACAAGTGGGATGGCTCGAAGTGGGCGAAAACATCAACGTTCTCATCGAACGAATTGCTCCTTCATTCGGAATTTCACAACTATGGTGATTCTGGTAATGGGGCTCTACCTCACGTTTTCACGTTGAGCGGCGCAGACATTTTCATGGATGGACTTAAGAGTATTTTTGCGGATTCTGCCTCAGCGTTGATCAATAATCCGGTAGATGCCCGCAGCCTACTAAAGTCGGCTACTGCAAGTGAGGCGGATGTTGTTATCTGGTTGGACGGGAATGAGGAGTAGCTAGGCAATCATGAGAAAGATATCATTGGCGCTGTTCATTGTGGTTTTGGCCGGCGGATGCACGACGCATGCGCAGCCATCCACACCCAAATCGCCAGGAAACGGGACCGCACTTGATGATCGAGCGAAACGTCTTGTCGGATCGTGGCGCGTGGATATCGAGGCCACACGTCCTCACCTTGAGGAGATTCTCGCGGACGCGAAAGAGCGTAATCCGTTAGTCGACATCAATATCCGGCGAGATCAGTATCTCGCGGTCGACAAGACAATACGGTATGTCTTCACCGAGGAGCGGTTTGAGACTTGGGCCGGTGATTCACACGAGGGGGGCCGATACAGTGTTACACAGTCTGACGGAGAATTCGTGGTGCTTCGCCTTTTTGACGATAACTTGCCGCAATACCATGATATGACTCTTGAGCAGATAATTGAAAGGCTCGGACTGGTAACAGGAAATGTGCCTCAGATTTTGGGCGTGGAATTCATCGACGACGATCATTTTCGGTTGTTTGGAATCAAAGTGCGAAACCGCAAGATCACGGAAGAACGAAACTACGCTCATCCTGTTTTCGAGCGTGTCAACGTCGAAGGACCGGGACGGAGAACTTGATCAAGGTGTTGCGAGTGTTTTGGTGGCGCGGCGGACCGCGGGAGGGGAACTTTGGCGATTGCCTGACCCCGTTGCTGTGCGAGTCGCTTACCGGCCGCCGCGTGGAGTATGCCAACATCGCTGAGGCAGACTTGGTGGCCATCGGCAGTCTGCTGGAACCATTCTTTTTCCGCCAAGGATCCTGGGACCAGTACTCGCGCGTCGTGTGGGGCACGGGCCGCATGTACGGCGGCCGGGACAAGCTGCAGCTTACCAAGGCGCACGTGGCGGCGCTGCGGGGACGGCTGACACTGGAAAACGTCGTCATGTCCGGGGATCGCGACGTGCGGCTCGGCGACCCGGTGCTATTGGCGGCGCGGTTGGCGCGGCCGCTGCCCAAGCGGTACAAGCTAGGCTTGGTGCCGCATCATTCCGAACACGCCCAGCCTCTCATTCGTGAAATCGCCGATCGCTCGCCGGACATCACGGTGATCGACATCTGCGGCGGCGTGCAGACGGTGCTCGACCAATTCGCGCAGTGCGAATTCATTCTGTCCTCGGCGCTCCACGGGCTGGTAGCCGCCGATGCACTCGGCATTCCCAACGAGTGGCTGTGGCTCGACGGGAGCCACCATGCGCGGGCCGGCAAACCTCCGTTCAAATACCGCGACTACTATTCGGTCTTCGGCCTCCAAGACAAGCAGCCCATCCGGCTGTCGCCCCACAACACGCTGGATGATATCCTGGCCCGCTTCGGATCGTACGAGCGGCCCGGTCTGCAACAAATCCAACAGCGGTTGCTCGACGGATTTCCCTTTTACCGTAGCGCGGACGTTCTCCCGCTCCCCGATCCTGGTGCAATGGACGTCCGCGCTGGCTCGCCAATACAAAATGTAACGGGTGAGAAAATACCCAGTATCGGTTTGTGCATGATTGTGAAGAACGAGGCGCACGTAATCCAGCGTTGCCTGGATTCCGTGCGGCCGTTGATTACGCGATGGACGATTGTCGATACAGGCTCGACCGATGGCACTCAAGATATCATTCGGAAATCGCTGGCGGACGTTCCAGGCGAATTGCACGAATGGCCGTGGGTTGATTTCGCACACAATCGCAGTGAAGCATTGGCTCTGGCCGCGCCGCACAGCGAGTATCTGCTGGTCATCGACGCCGACGACGTTTTCGAAACGGCGCCAAATTTTTCCCTGCCACAGTTGATGCACGACGCTTATTCCTTGACGGTCGTTGACCAGAACGTGCGTTACGAACGAATTCATTTAGTTCGCGCCGCGTGCGGCTGGCGATATGAGGGGGTGCTGCACGAACATATTACTTGCGATCACCAGCATACCAAAACGAGTTTGCCGGGGTTGACCTATCGTCGGCTCGGCGGTGGCGCGCGGTCGCGCGATCCCAACAAGTTTTTAAAGGACGCGGCCGTGCTGCAGAAGGCGTTGGAGCGGGAACCGAACAACGCCCGCTACGCGTTCTATTTGGCACAAAGCTGGCGCGACGCGGGTCGCTTTCCCGATGCCGTAACGGCATATCGCAAGCGCGCCGAGATGGGCGGTTGGGAAGAGGAAACGTGGTATTCGCTGTACGAAGTGGCACGGTTGCTGGAAAAGACCGATGCGAGCTACGACGCGGTCGTGGCCGCGTACCTGCGTGCCTACGCATTTCGTCCCATCCGGGCCGAATCACTCACGAAGTTGGCCGGCTACCTGCGGCAGAAGAAAGAATGGCCCACCGCCTTTCTGTTTGCGAGCACCGCGGTGTCGACTCCCCGCCCGGCCGACATCTTGTTTGTCGACGACGCCGTCTACAGTTGGCAAGCGCTGGACGAGTTCGCGATCAGCGCGTACTGGGTCGGCCGCTACTCAGCATCCCGAGACGCTTGCCAACGGTTGCTCAGCGGCGGACGCCTGCCAGACGCGGAAATCCCCCGCGTCCAAAGGAACTTGGCCTTTGCTGAGCAACGCTTGTCGGGGCGGTAAGGGGAAGTATCTAGTTGCCGCTCGCGGAGAGACTCGGAGGGTTGCATCATCCGAGCGAAGGTCAATTCCTGGAGATCGCCTTGGAGAGATTTTTCTAAAATTTCTACAGAATCATTTGCGCCGAAAGGGCCAGTTTTCGGTCTGTAGAGGTAGTACCGTCGGCGACTATTCTTGGAACCGCTGACCGCGCGCGTCATGCTGGACGCATCGCCACTGATGAACCCGGTCGACCCCTACGACGTGAACGATGACTGTGCCGTCACGTCGGATGACGCCCAAGCCGTCTACGACACAATCTACGACTCGACAGGCACCTATATGGGCCCGATTACCGTTGATCCCAACGCCACAGCCCCTCCGTATACCGACGTCAACGGCGATTTTGTCATTGACCAGCTTGATTACGATGCGGTCAACAGCTTTTTCGCCGGAGCATCGGGCCCAAATGGGCCTACTGGGCCATCAGGACCCAGCGGACCTTCGGGCCCGAGTGGACCTTCCGGCCCCAGCGGGCCATCGGGTCCGAGTGGCCCGTCTGGTCCCTCGGGCCCTTCCGGACCAAGTGAACCTTGCGGAGCAACGGGCGCCAGCGGACCATCCGGAGCGACTGGCCCCGCCGCTAAGCCGGATATCGAGATCGACGCTACGAAGATTGCTGCCTGGGTGCAAAAGTGGGATAATGGAAATGGCACAACCGCCATGAATGACAAGAATCCCGAGGGGCTTAGCGTCAATTTCGGTCCAATCCATACAACATTGACAAGGGAGAGCTCACGCCCCCTGGCTCCGACTATCCATACGGTAGGGCTCTAAACCTGGACACCACTAATTGGATGCAAGACAACGAACACTCCGCGGTTCAGCCAGAGAATTGGGGGGCAACGTCAACACTCACTATTTCGGCTGAGTTTCGAGTGGATGTACCGCTGGGAGTTATGTTCGTAAGTGGAACGATTACAATTAATGATGTCGAAGGGGAAGAAAGCATACCTTTCAATGTCGCAATCACTGAAGTATAACATGATGTCAGTTTTGCCCTATTCCGTCGTCGTATGTTTGCTGCTGTTCCCAGTATTTTCACACGCAGATGAACGGCTTGAGGATTACTCAGAGCGGGTCCCAGGGACGGAGTTGCGAATCCCGATGGTGGCCGTTAAAGCTGGACGAGTCAAGGTCCGGTCGTATGTGCCTCGCGAACGCGACATCACGGACGAGTTTCGGCGAGAAGTTTCCGTGAGTAACTTCTGGATCGGTAAGTTCGAACTGCGATACGAGGAGTCTCGGGCTTGGTCGTCGGATATGTTAGACGGCAAAGATGCATTCGCGGTGCGCCAACGCAAGTTAAACAGTCCGTACGGCGCTCAGCACTTCGCGCTCGACAATCGAGCAAACGTTCCAGCGACCGGGATGAATCAATGGAGTGCCAAACGTTACTGCCACTGGCTTAGTGTGCGCACGGGCCGGTTCTACCGTCTTCCGACAGAGGCCGAGTGGGAATATGCCTGCCGCGCCGGCGGGCCGCCGGATGCGTATTTCCCCTGGGGTAACGATGCAAAATTGCTGGACGAATTCGCGGTTGTCGCGCCGGATTTGGAAGATGCCAAGTGCGCGGCGGTGGGCACGAAGGAACCGAACGCGTGGGGGATTTATGATTTGCTGGGCAACGTTGAAGAATGGGTGGCGGACGGTTTTCACGAAGAACGCATCGCCATGACGTCCAAAGTTGACCCAATCATTTGGCCCGCTTCTTCCCGCCTCTCCGGGCCCGCAGAGGAAATTCGCAATGCCTTTCGCAAACAAGGGCAATCTTATGTTGACAATTACGGCGTTGCGAAAGGTGGTTCCGGCTTGGCTACCCGTCCGCGTCATTGGCTGGCATTCACGGTCATTGCTCGCACGAACCCCACGCTGTATGACGACGATCCCGTAATTGCCTACCAGGATGAGCCACGGGCGATGTCATTCGGCGTTGGCCCGGCGATTGGTTTTCGACTGGCGAGGCCGCATAAAGTTCCAGACCGAACCACACAGCTATGGCACTGGGGGATTTACTTTGATCACGCTGTATGGTTAGACACGACAATCGATCCAGACTGAGACACTTCGGGCATCGACTGAATGATAGGCTTGAACGAGTTCACTCAAAGGATCTGCTATGAATGGTTGCCTCGGTCGTTGTTTGCTGATGTCACGCGCTCTGTCGGTTGCAGCCTTGGCATTATGGTTGATTTCGATTGGCCGCGCCGACGCAGCAGACGCTGATCCAAAGCGTTGGGAGGCTGCGATCGCGAGCTTCGAGCAGCAGGACAAGCAGTCGCCTCCGCCTCAGGGCGAAGTGTTGTTTGTGGGCAGTTCGAGCATTCGCATGTGGAAGCTGAATGAGTCGTTCCCTCAAGAGAAATACATCAACCGCGGCTTCGGCGGGTCGCACATCGCCGATTCGACTTTCTACGCCGACGGCATCGTGACACCACACAAGCCGCGCGTGGTCGTGCTGTATGCTGGCGACAACGATTTAGCGTCCGGGAAAACGCCCGAGCAGGTGGCGACGGATTACCAGGCTTTCGTCGCCAAGGTGCACGCCAAGCTGCCGCAAACGCGGATTGTGTTCATCTCGATCAAGCCCAGCATCGCACGGTGGAAGCTGATCGACAAAGTGCGCGAGGCGAACCGGCTGATCGCCGAGTTCAGCAAGCAGGATTCGCGCCTGGTGTTGGTGGACGTCGAGAAACCGATGCTGGGTGACGACGGTCTGCCGCGGCCGGAACTATTCCTGCCAGACGGCTTGCATATGACCGCCGCGGGGTATGCGATTTGGACGTCGTTGATCGCGCCGCACTTGACAGCCAATGAGAAAGCTAATCCATGAGCGAACGTAGCCGCCGCGCGGACATGGCGGCGATTGTCTTCGCGCTTGTGTTTCCGACGCTGGTCACTTGGGTGTACTTCGTCGCACTCCGTGGCTGGCCCGCGGGGATTCAGCAAACCGCTTACGCCGCGGGAAAGACGCTGCAGTTTGCTTTTCCGTTGATTTGGGTGCTGTTGGTTCAACGAGAGAAGCTGCGATTGCAGCCGCCGAACCGGCGCGGCGTCGGCATCGGCCTCATCTTTGGTGCGGCGATCGTCATCGCGATGTTGGCGTTATATCACTTGTGGCTGCAGCCGGCCGGGTTCTTCGATCAGCCTTCGCAGGCGGTGCGCCAAAAGATCGCCGATCTCGGGCTTAGCTCGAAGTGGAAATACGCGGCGCTCGGCGCGTTCTACGCGCTCGGGCATTCGCTGTTGGAAGAGTATTACTGGCGCTGGTTCGTCTTCGGCCAAATACAGCGGCGGTGGCCGATTGGCGTGGCGGTAACGGTTTCGAGTTTAGGCTTCATGGCTCATCACGTGATCTTGTTGGCCACCTACTTCGGCTGGCAGTCACCCGCGACGTACGTTTTCTCCCTGTGCGTGGCCGTCGGCGGCGCCGCATGGGCTTGGATCTACCATCGCAGTGGCTCACTGTACGGATCGTGGCTGAGCCATCTGTTGGTCGACGCCGGCATCTTTATCGTCGGCTATGCAATGGTCGTCGACATGCTGACGTGAATCGGCCCCTTTGGAGTGCGGTGACTCGTCACCGCTTTGAGAATTTGAGACTTTCTCGTTACAGGGAATTCACCGACGCAGTGAATGAAATGCGTTTTCGCGCTGTATCGAGTCGACCAAAGAAGATCCAAAAATCTAAAAGCGGTGACGAGTCACCGCACTCCAAACGTGGTTAATTCGAGCTGAAGTCGGGCGGGAATTTTCGTTTGGGAATGTCGGAGTCAGAGGATTCGGGTTCGACGAGCGACTCGAAGTGTTCTAACAGCAACGTCGCGCGGCGGTCTACGTTGCACTCGGCCAGCAGCAACTGCTTGAACGCCACGTCCAGCGACATAGTAAAAGACACAATGTCGGTCAGCATCCCCAGCGCGATGTCGTGGCCCAGCAGTTGGTCGAATTGCTGCTGAGCCACTTCCGTCTTGGGAACGAATTGACGAAACGCCTCGAGTAGTTTCCGCTGCAGCACCGGGCGGCGTTTGGCCGCGGCGGCCGGATAGCGATCGTG